>JAAELY010000421.1 GCA_024226335.1 bacterium | reverse complement strand
TACCGCAAAGCCGCCAAGGGAAACGGCCAGGAGCACGAACGTTGTCGGCTCAGGGACTACCGCAATTGTGATACGGGTTCCCATGCTAGAGCAAACGCGGTATTCGGTGGGGGAATTCTGTTCTCCTGTCACGCGGCTCCGCATCTACGTGTAGAATCGCGTCATGAACAAGACGACCCTGCTCGACGACGCCCGTCAGTTGCTTCCCGGTACCATCGATCTGCGCCGGCGCATCCACGCCAACCCCGAGTTGGGGCTGGAGCTGCCCGAGACGCGTCGCGCCGTGCTCGATTCGATCTCTGATCTCGATCTCGAGATCACGCTGCACGAGCGCACTTCGGGCGTCGTGGCGGTGTTACAGGGTGGGCGTCCCGGGCGGACGGTGTTATTGCGCGGAGACATGGATGCACTGCCGATGCCCGAGGACACGGGACTGCCATTCGCGTCCAAGACGGCGAATACGATGCACGCGTGCGGTCACGACTCTCACGTCGCGATGCTGGCCGGGGCTGCGCGGCTCCTGGCCGGCCGGCGAGACGCGATTGCGGGCAAGATCGTTTTCATGTTCCAGCCCGGTGAAGAGGGGCACGCCGGTGCGCACTTCATGATTCGGGAAGGCGTACTCGAGGGCGTCGATGCCGCGTTCGCGATCCACATCGATCCTCGCCTGGGCGCCGGGAGGGTGGCGACCCGGAGCGGGGCGCTACTGGCGTCGGCCGATGTGCTAGAGATCAAGCTGAAGGGGCGCGGCGGCCACGCGTCGATGCCCCACGATGCGATCGACCCGGTCACCGTCTCGTGTGAAATTGTCCAGGCTTTGCAGTCGTTCATTACACGTCGGGTCAATGTCTTCGATCCCGTGGTGCTCACGATCACGACGATCGAGGCGGGAACCGCCACCAATGTGATCCCCGAGGCGGCGCGCCTGGCGGGTACTTTGCGCAGTGTTTCGGAACGCGCGCGCGAGCGCGCGCACGCGGGTATCGAGCGCATTGCCAAGGGTGTAGCTGCAGCGCACGAGGTCGAAGCCGAGGTGAACATCGTGCGCGGCTACCCGGTGACCGTGAATGACGCCGATTCCACGGACCTCGCGCTCGAGACGGCACGCGAACAATTCGGCGAGAACGCGGCCGTGCAGATGCCGACGCCGATGATGGGCGCCGAAGACTTCTCCTTCGTACTCCAGAAGGTTCCCGGTGCGATGCTATTCCTGGGTGCGCGCCCCGATGACATCGAACACCCCTTGCCGTGTCACTCCAATCGCATGCAAATCAACGAAGACGCGATGGCCCACGGGATCGCCCTGCACGCGGCGATTGCCGAGCGCTACCTCAACGGCGCCTGATCCGCTCGGTGGCGTTCGCGCTCGGTGGTATTCGAAGGGGCTACCCGAATAGCCCCGCGTGAATCAATTTCGCGCCCAGCACAATGAGAGACGCGTAGATGATGCGGAAGAAGATCAACTCGTCGATGCGGTGATGGAGCCAGGCTCCGAGCACGATGCCGAGCGGGGCGAGTGGGGCCAGGACCAACGAAGTGGCCAGGTTGGATCCGTCCAGCTGGCCGAGCCACGCGTACGGCCCGAGCTTGAGCCAGTTGATCGCGAAGAAGAACGCCACTGTGGTCGCCTGGAAACTCGTCTTGTCGAGGCGTTGCGAAAGCAGGTAGACGTGGAGCGGAGGCCCGCCGGCGTGAACGCTGAAGCTGGTGAATCCCGCCAGGCCGGCCCACAAGGTTCCGCGGGGGAAACCGCTGGCACGAGCGGGTCCCGCGTCGCGGGTCAGCCACCAGCGCAGCGCGTAGACCATCGCGATCGCGCCGACCATCACCCGCAGTGCGTCCTGTGACAGAAGGTCAAATAGTGCGAACCCGACCGCCGTGCCGAGTACGGCACCGGGTGCCGTCGTGATCAGATTGCGGCGGTCCCACAAACCCCAGTAGCGCCGCAGGGCCGCCACGTCCATCAACATCAGCACTGGCAGCAGTATGGCGGCCGCTCGTGCGGGCTCGATCGTCAGCGACATGAGCGGTACGGCGACGAGTCCGATGCCGCCCGCGAGTCCGCCTTTTGCGATGCCCAGGATCAGCACCGCAACCACGGCACAGGCGTAGAACCAGGGATCGTCGATCACGGGAATGGAGTCGAGGATTGCAGAACCGGAACTAACGATCGAAGAGGTTTGAGATGACCTCGTCCCACAACTGTACGACGCGCTCGCAGTTCTGGTTGCTGTGATACGGGCTCGTGATGATCATATTGAAGAAGGGGATGAACAGGACACCCCGGTTGAGGCAGTAGTAGGTCCAGTACTCGTGCAGGCCGCCGAATCCGATGCTTTTCAACGCGTATTTGGCGTCGTAGGCCTTTTCAGGCAGGAACGACACGTTCATCCGAGCGCCGAAGCGGTCGGTGCGAAACGGTGCGCCGTGCTTGGTGATCATCTCGTTCATTCCGCGCTCGATGGTGTCCATGTTGGCGTTCATCTTCGCGAAGGTCTCTTCGCTGAAGTTGTGTTCCAGCGACAGGCGCAGCGCCTTCAAGCAGAGTGCGTTGGCCGAGTTGGTGGTGCCTTGTCCCATGCAACCGCCCATGGCCGAAGGATCGCCATCGTTGAGCAGCGCCTCGTAGCGCTGCGCCACCGCTTCGGACATGCCGATCACGCCGACCGGCAGCCCGGCTGCGATGCACTTGCCCGATATGAACAGATCGGGCGAGAGTCCCCATTCCCGGGTCAAACCACCTGGGCCGGCGGTCTGGGTATGGGTTTCGTCGATCAGAAGCAACGTGCCGTAACGGGTGCAGAGTTCGCGCAGGCCCTCATGCCAGTTGTCGACGGGGAGAGTGAAGCCGCCGTCGGTAAGATGAGGCTCCGTCAGGAGAACCGCGACATCCTCTTTGCTCAGGATCGCTTCAACCTGATCGAGGTCATTGAACTCGGCCACGCTCGTGTGAGCACCGGCATCGATTCCCGGGCGAAGATGGGACCAGCGATGCGTCACGGGCTGGTCCGGTCGCGGTCGCCAGCACAGCGTCTCGTCGCCGGTTCCGTGGTAGGCCAGATTGAACATCAGGATCCGGGAACGACCGGTAATGGAACGCGCGATGTTGATGGCGTTGCGCGCGGAGTCGCTGGCCGAAATCGTGACGTACCAGTAGGGAAGTCCGTAGTGTTCGGACAGGAGTTCGCTGACGACGACGGCATCTTCATTGGGAGCCATCGTGGTCACGCCGTTGTTGAGCAACTGTTCGGCGATCCCGCGTGTGACCGGGTTGTCGGGGGAGTGACCGAAAATCGCGGGCGTATCTGCCAGATTGAAATCGACGTACTCGTTGCCGTCGATATCCCAGAGCGTGGCGTCCTTGGCCCGGTCCACATAGAAGGAATAGGGCAGGCCCCAATCGGAGTGCCAGGTGGTGGGAACACCGTTGATCATGTGCTTCCTGGCCCGCTCCAGTAGTGCGAAGCTCTTCGGCGTGCGCTCCTTGTAACGCTCGAACTCGGCGGCCACCATTCCGAGCACGCGCCCGTTGTCGATGCCCTCGATCATGGGAATGATGCTCGCGAAGTCGGCGTAGTTCCTGTCGATTTTCGACATCTCGTCCTCCATGGGCCGGTGCCACAACACAGCTGCTCCGGTCCCCGGGAGTATATCGAGGTTCGCGGGATCCCATGAGTTGTGGTCCGGAGAATGTGCTTGGCTCCGTCGAGGCCTCCGAGCAGCGCGGGATGGCCGAAATGCGCCCCGCAGAGTTGCCTGAAATTCTCGATCCGGCTTCACAGGCATCGGGCACATTCTTCGGACCACAACTGATCCGATGGGCTGAATCCGGAGTCTCTGGGGCGTCAGCCCTTCCCGTGATCGGAGGGAGGGCCGAGAACCATCCGCTCGACGGCGCGCGCGTGCTCCTCGACGACCGCGGGGTCGAACGGGTCCACGCCGGTCAGTCGCTTGCACTCCTCGGCCTGGTGGAAGATCACTCCCGTCGCGCCAGCGAGGATGTAGAAGAAGTGGAGGGGTGGTATGTCGTTGGCCAAAGCCCCACTGGCGCGTCCCTGCTCGAGTAGTTCGGAAACGCCTCGGTAAAGTGGCTCGACGTAGCGATCCACGATCCAGCGCAGGCGCGGACCGCCGCGCTTGCCTTCATCGTGCATCAGGCGCACGAACTCGGGCCTCTGCGCGATGAAGCGTACGTGGGCGTGGATCATCCGGGCCGCGCGTTCGCGGGCATCTGTAATGCTGGCGTCGCTCAGGATCTCCTGCACGCTCTTTCCAAGATCTGCAAAGGCGAGATCGACCGCAGCCTGCCAGAGTTTTTCCTTGGTCCCGAAGTAGTAGGGGATCAGGCCGTGGTTCACGCCGATCTTCGAGACGATCTCGCGCGTCGAGGCGCCGTCGAAACCCTTCTGCGCGAAAGCCTGAAGCGCAGCCTGCACGATGCGCTCGCGCGTGTGCTCCCCAGACCTGGGCACTGGCTTCCGCCTGGCCATCCACTCCTCCATCTCTCCTGATTATCCAACTGGACAAACTAATTATTCGATCGTATAGTTTCTGTCAAGGAGAATTTCGGATGACCCCTTCGTCTGTCGGTTTCTGGCTCGCTACCAGTGTGTTCTGTGTGGTCCTCGGTGTGTCCGGGTTCGCGAACTTTGCCCGCCTGGATTTCATGGTCCAGAACATGGTCGCGCACGGCTATCCCGTCTACTTCATGACGATCCTCGGTTTCGCGAAGCTCGCTGGGGTCGTGGCGCTGCTCGTCCCCGGCCGGCCGCTGCTCAAGGAGTGGGCCTACGCCGGTTTCGCGTTCAACCTGCTAGGTGCCACAGCGACCCACGTTTTCTCGGGCGACCCGATCGGCGAGGCTGCTCGTCCCGCGATCGTGCTGTGCGTCGGTGTTGCCTCATACCTGCTTCGACCCACTGCACGCCGGTTGCCCGAGAGCATCGTCGTCGGCCACCGGCAGAGTTACAGCTCGCCCCTGGGGAGTTGAGATGATACGGGGCAAGACGGATGCTCGCGCTCGCGTGCGCTTCGGCGGAAAGGTGTATCAATGATGCCATTTCCCCCTCTCCCGATCGCGCTGCGCATCGCAGCCCTCGCCGTCGCGACTGTCGGCACTTTGGAGTACCTGGTTCTCGATGTGTTTATCGCGGCTCCCTTCATGGTTGGCGCGCTCTTGCTCGGACTTTCCGCAGGGGTCCGTCGCGCGCCGCGGCCGATCGCGGGCATCACGCTCCTGCTGTCGGTGTTCATCCCAGTCGGGGCCGTCGCTCTCTATCGTTCCGGCGAGGTCGTCCTGGGCATTCCGATCTTCGACGCGTTGTTGTTCTCGTGGTTGTTTCGCTGTGCGTGGCCATTGGCCCGGGGTAGCCAGGGCGCGGTTGGCGATCGACCCCGCATCGTTCTGATCACGGGTGCGTCAGGGGGTCTGGGGGGCGTTCTCGGTGCTGCACTGGTCAAGCACGGCATGACCGTCTACGGCACGGCCCGCAATCCGGATGGGGCGAGCGACACGATCGCCTTTCCCATGCTCGCGATGGAAGTCAACGATCCGGCCTCGGTCCAGAAGTGCGTCGAGGAAGTTCTGCGCCGCGAAGGGCGCATCGACGTCCTGATCAACTGCGTCAACCAGATGCTGATCGGCGGAATCGAAGAGCAAAGCGTCGAAGAAGTGCGGGCTCTCTACGACGCGAACGTATTTGGCGTGCTGCGTGTCTGCCAGCAGGTTCTACCGGCGATGCGTAGTCAGGGTCGCGGGACCATCGTCAATATGAGTTCGTTAGGGGGGCTGCTGGCCGTGCCGTACATGAGTGCGTACACGTCCGCCAAGTTCGCGCTCGAAGCCATGACCGAGGCGCTCTACCACGAAGTGGCGGCCCAGGGGATCGACGTGGTGATCATGCAGCCGGTCGCCATGAAGATGGACCGTCCGGCGACGGGAGCGCATCTCAAGCTCGTCGATGGTGTGACTTCCGGCTCTCCGAGCCACAGGATGTTGAAACGCATGGCCGCCGATACGGCCGCCAGTGGTCTTACGCCAGAAGCCGTCGCGGAACGGATCTACGAGGTGATCAATCTCGACAACAAGCCGCTTCGCGTCCCGATGGATCGGGCCCGAGTCCTGGCCTGGGTTAGTCGACTGGCGCCCCAACCCGTGATCAATCGCCTCTTGGTCCAACTACTGCGCTAAAGCTCCACCCGCGCCACTGGTTTCGATAGCCCGCCTTCGAGATCCGCGCGCAGGAGGCTCTCTGGAAGCTCACTCTTGAAGCTCAAACAGGTAGGCATCGCCCCCCAGATTGCCTTCGGAGCCAGAGTGAGAGGCATACCCCCTTTTGGCGGACCGCGAATTGGCGTAAGGTACAGCCCAGTTCGCACCAGCTACGAGTGATCGAAATCCGCCAGTCGAACTCGATCGAATCCAGCGGAGAAGAAGAAGAAGTGGAGTAGGCAGCCCCTTTCCCGAGAGGTATCGGGAAGCCGGGCTGTATCTGCGCTGCCATGAGCGATACCAGATACCTCTTCAGGCGAGATCAGACTTGGTGGGTCAAGGTCGCGGTGCCACGAACGCTGCGCGGCGCGCTGGGCTTCGATCTGCGCCGATCGCTGGATACACAGGATCTGGACGCGGCCCTCGCTGCTCGCGACGCTGTAGTCGCCGAATTCCGCGAAGCGATTGCCGAAGCGCGGGAGGAACGGAAGGGGGGCTGTCGGGTCGCGACGCCGCCCAGCATGTCGGCGGGGTCGTCGGGTTTCGAGATCGTGGGACGCGAGGATTTCTCCGACGTCACCTACCTGCTCGAAGTTCTCCACCCCGCACTCGCCCGGGCGGCCGAGCCGGGACAATTTGTCATCGTCATCTCCACGGAGAAGGGCGAACGCGTTCCGTTGACCATCGCGGACTTCGATCGCGAGGCGGGAACCATCACCCTCGTGGTCCAGGCGGTGGGCAAGACCACTCGAGAGATCCAGCAGCGCTGCAGAGTAGGGGCGAGGCTCCACAGTCTGGTGGGGCCGATGGGCCATCCCAGCGAGATCAAGGGCACGTCCAAGGTCGTGTGTGTGGGCGGCGGTCTCGGCATTGCCCCCATCTTTCCTCAGTTGCGAGCCTTCAAGCAGAGCGGCGCCTACGTGATCGGCATCGTCGGTTTCCGAAATCGGGAGCTGATGTTCTGGGAAGAGAAATTCGCGAAGTACTGCGACGAACTCATCGTCTGTACCGATGATGGCTCGGCGGGCATCAAGGGCCTGGTCACGGTCGGAATCGAGAACTCGCTGAGCAAACATTCCGATGTCGACCGGGTAATCGCCATCGGTCCGCCGATCATGATGAAGGCCTGCGCCGAGGCGACGCGCGCTCGGCGGATCGAGACCACGGTCAGCCTGAACCCCATCATGGTCGACGGCACGGGAATGTGCGGCGGCTGCCGTGTGAACGTGGCCGGCGAGATGAAGTTCGCCTGCGTCGAAGGTCCCGAGTTCGATGGCCATGAGGTCGACTTCGACGACCTCATGAGCCGCTTGCGGCGCTTCAAGACGCAGGAAGCCCAGGCTATGGAAGACTGGTCCGCGAAAAATGACCGAGGTGCTGAACTCGGTTAGGGGACGTTCCCGATGGCGAAGGCAAAGAGGAAGACGATTCGCACGATTCCCCAGGATCGGACCCCGATCCCGGTGCAGGATCCGGCCCAGCGGATCCAGAACTTCCTCGAGGTCGCCACCGGCTATAGCGAGGCGAATGCGCTGAACGAGTCGGAGCGCTGTCTGCTCTGTCCCGATGCCGCGTGCGTTCCCGCCTGTCCGGTCGCCATCGACATCCCCGGCTTCATCCAGAGGACCAGCGCCGGGGATTATCGCGGGGCGTACGACGTGATCGCCGATGCCACCATGCTACCGGCGATCTGCGGCCGGGTTTGTCCCCAGGAGGATCAGTGCGAGAAGGTCTGCCCGGTCGGCGACACGCTGGAGCCGGTGGCCATCGGCCGGCTGGAGCGCTGGATCGGAGACATGGCCATCGCGGAAGGCTGGTCGAGCCAGCCCTATATCGAACCTAACGACTTCCGGGTCGCCATCGTCGGTTCCGGACCCGCGGGAATGGCCTGCGCGGGAGACATGGCCAAGGCGGGTTGTGATGTGACCGTCTTCGAGGCCTTGCACGTTACCGGCGGAGTGCTCAGATACGGCATTCCCGAGTTTCGGCTTCCCAACGCTGTCATCGATGCGGAGTTCGAGAACTTGATTCGACTCGGCGTCAAAGTCGAGTGCAATACCCTGGTCGGGCGCCTGTTCACCATCGAGCAGATGATCGACGAAATGGGCTTCGACACGGTCTTCATCGGCAGTGGTGCGGGCTACCCGAGTTTCATGGGGATCCCGGGAGAATCACTGCACGGCGTACTCTCAGCCAATGAGTTGCTGACACGTTGCAACCTGATGGGAGCGATGGAGTTTCCGAAGTACGACACGCCGCTCGATCTCGGAGATCGCGTCGCGGTCATCGGTTCCGGCAATACGGCGATGGATGCAATGCGCGTTTCGCTGCGCTCGGGCGCCCAGACAGTGTATTGCGTGTACCGGCGAACCAAGGCGGAAAGCCCTGCGCGCGAAGAAGAGATCGAGCACGCCGAAGAAGAGGGGGTCGAGTTCCACTGGCTGACGGCGCCCGTCGAGATTCTGGGCGATGACAACGGAAGCGTGCGGGCCATGCGTTGCATCCGCATGGAACTCGGCGAGCCGGATAGTTCGGGTCGGCGCCGTCCGGTCCCCGTCGAAGGCAGTGAGTACGAATTCGAAGTCGATACGGTGGTCTACGCGATCGGGACGAATGCCAATCCGGTGATCGGGCAGACCTCGAACATCGAGATGAATGAGTGGGGCTATATCCGGACCGACGACGACCTGGCGACTTCGATGGCGGGTGTCTACGCGGGCGGCGATATCGTGACCGGCGCCGCAACCGTGATTCTGGCCATGGGTGCGGGCCGTCACGCGGCCCGCAGCATGAAGGCATATCTGGGAATTCGCGACAGCGAGGTCGTGTACCAATCCGAGCGGCAAGGCCACGATGGGCGGCTGTTCGGAATCGATGCCGAAGAGCGGAACTTCTCACGGGTGCGGCTCGGGTAGTTCGCAGACGACGAAGTGGAACGAGGAAGCTGATGTCATATTCGATGGCTGAAAACGAGCGAAGGCGTCCGCCTTCTCCAAGTGCGCAAGCGGCCGAGACGCTTGCCGAACACGTCGTCGAGATCGTCAGCGATTCGGGTGAGGGCGCACAGAAATGCGGCCAGTCTTTTGCGACGATTGCCGCGCGCATGGGAAACGGCATCTGGACCGTCGAGATCATCCCGGCAGAGATCCAGCCGCCCGCGCGCAGCGTCGCCGGAGCCAGTGGTAACCGCGTCCGGTTGGGCTCCGGTCCCATCACTAACGGCGGAGATGCGGCCGATCTGGTGGTGGCGTTCAACGAACAGGTGCTACTGGGCCGAATCGCGGCCAACGAGCTTGGGCCGGGTTGCATCGTGCTGCTGGAAAGCAAGTGGGAAGAGGACCGGGATCCGGCGATCGTCGCCTCCTACAAGAAGGTTCGCGACGAACTCCTCGAAGGCGGGTATCGAGTCTGCGAGATTCCGATGGAAGCCGAGTGCCTCAACCACGTCGCCGACGCGCGGCGCGGCAAGAACATGTTCGTGCTCGGTCTGCTGTGCCGCATCTACAGCATGGAACTGGGGCTGGCTCTCGAGCAGGTGGCTCTCACCTTTGCAAAGAAGGGAGATGCGGTGATCGCTCCCAATCAGCGACTGGTGGAGGCTGGCTGGGAGTGGGCGGAGGCCAACCTCGACATCCGTTTCCAGATCCCTGCGACACCTGCGACCGAAACACAGCTTGTGATGAACGGGAATACCGCACTGGGGCTGGGTGTGATGGCTTCTGGCATGCAGGTCTGTGCCATGTATCCGATCACGCCCGCGACCTCGGCGTCCCACTATCTGAGTGACGTCTTTCAGGCTGTGGGAGGGGTCGTTCATCAGGCGGAGGACGAGATCGCCGCCTGCACGTTTGCGATCGGAGCCTCTTACGCGGGCAAGTGTGCCGTGACGATCACTTCCGGTCCCGGTTATTCGCTGAAACAGGAAGGCATTGGCCTGGCTGTGATGGCTGAGATCCCGCTGGTCGTGATCAATGTGCAGCGCGGGGGTCCCTCCACCGGCCAGCCAACAAAGGCCGAACAGGGCGATCTGCTCAGCGCTTGTTTCGGGAGCCATGGAGACGATCCAAAGGTCGTCCTTGCGGTCTCGGACATCGAGGATTGCTTCTATTCGGTGATCGCTGCACGCAAGATCGCCGAGACCTTCAACACTGTGGTCGTTCTGCTCTCCGACGCGAGCCTGGCGACCGGCCAGCAACCCTTTCGGCGTCCGGATTTCGACACGCATTGGCTGGCTCCACCGGTGGACCAGAGCCCGATCGCCGGCGACGCCATGCCGTACGACTGGGACCTCCAGACCGGATTGGCCCAGAGGATCGTCCCGGGACAACCCGGTGGTGTGCACTGCCTGACAGGACTGGCTCACGACCGCTCGAGTCACATCGTTTACGACCCGGAGAAGAACCAGGAGGGCATGCGCAGTCGCAGCCTGAAACTGGCTTCACTGCAGAAGACGCTCAAGACGCCTCCTGTCGTGGGTGACCAGGAAGGCGAGTTGCTGATCGTGGGTTGGGGTGGCACGAAGGGCGCGATCCAGGAAGCCGTCGAGCGAGTGCGCGCCGACGGGCATCGCGTGGGTTCCATGCATCTCAGGTTCATTCAGCCGATGGCCTCGGGTATCAAAGACGCGATGCAGCGCTTCGGAAAGGTGATGACGATCGAGAACAACTGGTGCGACAGCCTGGACGACGAGATGATCGACGAAGAAAACCGCCGCTACTCGAGCCTGGCGTTACTCCTGCGCGCTCGCTGCCTCGTCGACATCGATTGTTGGGGCGAGACGAAGGGCCAACCCCTGCGCCCGGGTAGCATCGAACAGGTCATCCGCGCGAAGTTGAGCTGAACGCCGAGAAGAATAGAAGAGATGAGGAATTCCAGATGACGGTCAGTGCCAGTCAGTGTTTTTTGCTCTCCTCGGAGACTGAACTAACACTCGAGGACTATGCATCCGGGACTCCCCGGTGGTGTACGGGATGTGGTGACATGGCCATCCTTACGGCCGTGCAGCGCCTGTGTCGCGACGAAAAACTCCCCCGGGAGAAGATCGTCTTCGTATCGGGAATCGGCTGCTCGAGTCGCTTTCCTCATTACATGAACGCCTACGGTTTCCACGGTCTGCACGGTCGGGCACTGCCCGTGGCCGAGGGGATCAAGATGGCGCGGCCAGACCTGAATGTCTTCGTGAATACCGGTGATGGGGATTGCTGCAGCATCGGTGCCGGTCATTGGATTCACGCGATCCGCTACAACATGAACATGACCGTGATGCTCCACGACAATCAGGTCTACGGTCTTACGAAGAAGCAGGCCTCGCCGACTTCTCCAATTGGTCTCAAGAGCAACACGACCCCACGTGGTTCCTACCTGGACGCGATGGACCCGCTGAACATCACGCTCGCCGGAGCCAATGTTTCGTTCGTTGCCCAGGCGCCGGACTGGATTCCGGAACTTCTCTACGAGATCATCGCCCTCGGCTTTCGCCACCGGGGTTTCTCTTTCATTCGAATTCTGCAGCGCTGCCCGGAATTCGTGCCGACAATGCTGGATCCGTGGATGCAGGACCCGGACAATCTGCGTCTGCTCGACCACGAGGACGGCATACGACTCAGCCCCAATCTGGCGCGGACCTATCGCAATCAGGAGGCGCACGATCCGGCGAACATCGATCGGGCCCGTGAACTCGCCTCGGGAAACGATGGCGTACCGATCGGCATTCTGTACAGGAACGAGAGCGTGCCGTGTTACGAAGACGTTCTGAAACCCGATGGTCTGATGCCTCCGGAGATCGTCGGCGGGAGGCTCGAAGCGGAGTTCGACAAGTACACGGTCAAGCCGGCCGAGTGATTCAGGAACAGGCGACGAATGAGTACTGAACAAACGGATCTGATTCGCTTTCACCTGACCCGAAACAGGGGTGCGGCGACGCGGGGAAAGATTGAGGACACGGGTCTTTGCCCCGTTCTTCTGAGCGGCTACAACGATCTGTCGACGCTTCGCTACGACTACCCGCTGGTGCTCGTCGAAAAGGAGGCCGGCGAGGAGTTTGCCCGCCCGCTCTCCCGGGTCGTGGACGAAGTCTTGCAAGAGATCGCTCCGCGGGGCATCGACGGAGAGCGGTTGCGCAGCCACGTTCTTCAACTCGAGATGCGTGTACGCGCTCTGGTATTGGACGGAACAGCGGGCAGTCTCAGTGAGCTCTGGGATCTGGCAACACAGGAATTGCTCTCCGGATGTGACGGGGAAACGGCGGCAACGCTGGAAGACAGCCTGAGCAACGCTCGACGGGCGATTCGGGTCGACGGGGACGTCGTAGACTGCGACGAGGCGATTCCCTCGGTGTTGCTGAGGCGCGCGTGGGAACGGGTCAATCGCGAGCGCGCAAGCGCGTCGCTGGCGGAGATCGACAAACTCGTCCTCAGGCTCTCCGACGTCTTGAAGGCCGACTTCATGAAGTCCGATGAAGCCCGCGATCCGGAACATCTGGCGCAGGCGGTCGGCGGCGGTTTCAACGACGTTTTCGACTTCGCCAAGCTGTCGCGGGTGTTGAAGCGGGACTCCGTGAGCACGCTGTCAGAAAGCAGGAGGCAGCGGATTCGCTACGTCCTTTCGGTTCTCGACTCACAGAAATTCTTCCCGGCCCTGGACGATTCCGGGGATCGGACCAGAAGAGAGGCTCCGTACTCCTTCGCATTCGAGAGCTGCATGCGTGCGGTCGAAGCTTTTCGCGAGCGCATTCCCGAGATGGTCGAACTCATCAAGGCCATCGCGGTCGCCGAACTGGAAGTGGAGAACCGCTACTCCGAGCAAGCTCACGATGCCTTCTTCGAGCACTACGACGAGACCTCCGTGGTGCCGGAAGACCTGGAGTTCTTTCCGACCTATCTGGTCTGTCTGCGAGACAAGGACTCGGACGTCAAGGAGAAGGGGGAACTCCTCGAAGCGCTCTCCTCGGGCCTGCCGATCAAGATACTCGCCCAGACGAGCGACATCCTGGGAGAGTCGTCGCTGGGGCACGGTCGATTCTCGTTGGGAGTTCGCGGCCAGCTACTGGCGAATATGGCGCTCTCGCTAGGTGGTGCCTACGTACTGCAAACGGCAAGCTCGAATCTATACCGGATGAGCCATCGGATTCTCGACGGGTTGAGGAACTCGGGTCCGGCGATCTTCAGGGTCTACTCGGGCTCGACCGAGATCGTTCCAGCGCTTTCCCCGTACGCTGCTGCGGCCTCGGCGATGACCTCTCGTACCTTTCCCTCCTTCAGCTTCGACCCGGCGGCGGGAGACGACTGGGCTGCGCGCTTCCAGATCGAAGACAATCCTCAGGCTGAGGTCGACTGGCCCGTCGAACGCTTCTCCTATGAAGACGCCGGTATGCAACGCGTGACCGAGCAGGTCGCCCACACGTTTGTCGATTTTGCAGCGTCCGATAGGCGCTACGCCAGACATTTTGCTGAGATCCCGGACGAGATCGATCACAGCGGCCTGGTGCCGGTCGCGACCTATCTCGAACTCGACGAAGACGCTGCGCTCGGAAAGGTTCCGTACGTCCTCATGGTCGACGAGGCCGAGATTCTGCGGAAGCTCGTCGTCGACGATGAAATGATTCGTGCCGCGCGCCGTTGCGTTGCCATGTGGCGCGGTCTGCAGGAACTGGGTGGTATTCACAACTCGCATGCTCTGCAGTTGCTCGAACGCGAGAAGGGCCGCTGGGAACTCGAGAAGGAAAAGCTGCAGAGTGAAGCGGCGCCACAGCAGGGCAGGGAGGTCCAGGAGGTCTCGAGGCCCGTCTCGGACGCTGAGCCAAATCCGCCGGCCCAGGTGGAAACACCGGCCGTGGAACCCGAGGTTCCTGATGCAGACGAGCCCTCTATCGAGACACCGCGTTGCACCACCTGTGACGAATGCACCGACAGAAACTCGATGATGTTCGCCTACGATGAGAACAAGCAGGCTTACATCGCGGACATCAACGCGGGTACCTATCGGGATCTCGTTGAAGCGGCGGAAGCCTGCCAGGTCTGCATCATCCACCCCGGTGTGCCGAAGAACCCGGATGAACCGGGCCTGTCGGAACTGATCGAGCGAGCGGCGGCGTTCAACTAGCACGCAGTTCTCACACCTTCGGGCGCCTCGCTTGATGGAGTTGATGAAGAAATCATCAACAGGGATGCATGTTTGCCTTGACCCTTTCAGGCATTCAATCGAGAATGGACGCGGCCGGTCTGTTCAGTTAAAGGAGGGGGACCATGCGCACTCTCGCATTCGCCGGGGTGTTCGTATTGCTATTGATACTCGCAAGCTCGGCCCGCTCTGCGGATCGAGTCGCCACTCACTCGACGAAGGCCTCTGAGGTCCTTTTGCGCTACGAGGAGGTGCTCCCCGTGGGTGGGACGTCGGGTCCTTCGCTGACTGTCTACGGCGATGGTCGTGCTGTCGTGCACAATCCCGTTTTCATGAAGTCCCGGGGAACGTACGAGATCCGCCTAACGCCGACAGAGCTGAAGGACCTGATCGACGGGGTAGTGGTAGACGGGGTCGTCGATTTCGATCCGGTCGAAGCGACGCGCAAGCTCGCACTCGAGAGTCCCGCTCGACCGAGAAATGGGATCGCCTCGGGAAGCAGTGATCCGAGCGTGACCGACATCCAGCTCAATCTGTCCCGTTATGTTTCTGAGGATGGAATCGAGACGGTCAATGTCGCGAAACGCGTGCGCTTCAAGGGCCTGCGAGAACGGACAGGGGACGCAGTTACCGAGATTCGCGCCCTGGGGCGCGCACAGCGTCGCTGTCGCGCGATCATGGAGCGCGAGGGCCTGAGGATCCGATGAAGAACTCCAGCACCATACTCTGTCTGATCGCCGCTCTCCTTCTGCTGTCGAGCGGATCTGCGCGCGCAGGGTCCTACGGTTTCTCGGACGAAATCAAACCCAATGCAGTGAGTCATCCCCCCGGGTATGGCGGAATCAACGCGAGCTTCACCACGACGATCTGTGTCGATCCGACGCATCCTGACGCCGCATTGATCGGTACGGCGATGGAGAACATCGCGCGGACGTTCAGCGCGCGCGTCGCCACATCGCCCAACCTGTTCTCTGGGGGCGCGACCAATATCCCCTCCGGCGAGATGGACTGGGAGTCTGTCGCGCTTCACGAGTTGGGACACTGCCTGGGTCTGAGCCACACGAACACCGGAAGTTCCTACTCGCCTGATGATGAGTTCACTCGCTCGTACGCTGTTACCAGTGGTTTCAGCTTCGACGACGGTGCGGACAATATCGATGGAAGTTCGGACGACGTGCGCGACGACGACCAGTCACTCGTCTGGTTCTTCAAGGGAGTCAACAATCCTTTCGTGCTATCGAGTCCGGTCGATTCCACAACTTTCAGTCGCACGCTGTCCGATCTTCCGGGGGCGCATGCCTTTCCGACGAGCGCGACTCGTGATGTCGGTGCGCTCCTGGGTTATGGCGACACGGAAGCGGTCATGAAGCAGCTAAGCTACTCCGAGGAGGCGCAGCGGACGCTGGTGGCCGATGACGTGGCTACGCTGCAATACGCGATGAGCGGCACCGATGAACTCGCGGGAACTTCGGACGACTACACGTTCGACGTGAGCTATGTGGGGCTGACCGCGAGCTGCGATATCGTGTTCGAGTCTTCCGCTTCGACCAATTTCGCTCGTTGCAGCTACTCCGCGAGTTATTCGGGGGATCATTACAACTTCACGAGCGCCACGGCGCAGTTCAACCCTACAGTCGATTGGTTCTATAACGACGTGTCGAATGCGACCCAGGTTCCTCTCCTGCCGGACTTGATTGCGATGGGGCTGGTTTCCCTGCTCTTGCTCGCAACGCTGAGGATGGCCGTGAAGAAGCCGTAACGAAGGCAAGGCCGGCGTGACGGTGGCAGCGCAGGGACTCTCGTCGTCGGTCAGGAAAGGATCACCTCTAGCCGAGATCAGTCACCCACGGCGCAGGCGTCAGAAGTCGGCTGGATGCCTCCTCCTGGTCCGGCCTGGATCGTGGCGATCGTCTTGTTGATCGCACACCTGAAGGCCGTGATGTTGTTACCGTCGATCGCGGTGTGGAAACCGCCGGCCGCCGAGTAGGCAGGCTCAGCCCCTGCTCGCTCCCGCCGGGCGTTCTGTAGTAGAATCGTTATTCCAGCACCATCGGAATTCGTGAGGCGAAAGCGATGCTTGGCAATGATCAGAGAGAAGCCTTCGATCGCGATGGTTTCATCTTGCTCGAGGGCTTTGCGTCTTCGGAGCGGCGCCAACGCATGCACGACGAAGTCGTCTCTCTGTGTCGGGCCGCCGGTAAACCGGGTGTCTGGGAAGGTGCGATTTTGACGGGGGAGAATAATCTCGTTGATCGCATTTCAGAAAACGCCGAAGACGGAATTTCCAAGGTTTTCAAACTGCATCGCCGTGGCGCATTTCACGAGTTCATCAACGATCCCGTACTCGTCGATCTCCTCGCGGACTTGATCGGCCCGAAGGTCGACTGCTTTCTCTCGCAGTTCATCTTCAAGAATCCCGGTGCATGGGGCCAGCCCTGGCATCAGGACTCACACTACTTTCCGTTCGATCGCAAGCCTCAGATTGGCATCTGGCTGGCGATCACGGAGGCGACCCTGACCAACGGTTGCCTGAGTGTCGTACCGGGTTCGCACCGGGAACCCTTGCACGAGCACGTGCCGGATCGCCGCGAAGGTGCCAATTTCGGCTACTTCGAAATCGTCGACCACGATATGTCGGATGCAGCGCCGGTCCTGATCAAGCCCGGTGATACCCTGGTGTTTCACAGCCATCTCATGCACTGCTCACTGGACAACGTGTGTGATTCGGCTCGCGAGGCGATGGTGTACCACTGCGCGCAGTCGGGAACCAGGGATCTCTCGACAATGCAGGCGCCGGTCAACGACTGGATGCCGCTCGGGGACTAGCCGAGGTCCCAGGGGCCATCGGACTCCGCTCGCGCGACCGTCGAGTCTGTTCGTCCGGCTAGCCTGTCCCCGAAGCTGGCCGCGGTCTCGTTGAGGTGGCCGGGAAGCGGACGCGCTACGTTATGGATCTGACAAAGGAGGCGTCATGCGCACAGTCATCACTCTTCTCATCGGCCTCTTGCTGTTTTCGGGCTGCGGGATCCAGTCGATTCCGAAATCCGAGAATCAGGTCGAAGCCACCGTTGCGGAGGTGACGAATCAGTACAAACGCCGCGCCGATCTGATTCCGAATCTGGTCAAGACTGTGAAGGGCTACGCCAGCCACGAGAAGGAAACCCTCGAGGCGGTGATCAACGCGCGGGCCAATGCAACTCGAGCGAGTATCGATCCCTCGAACTCGACGCCACAGCAGATCCAGGAGTTTCAACAGGCTCAGGGCGGATTGAGTCAGGCGCTGGGACGGTTGATGGTGATTGCCGAGCGTTATCCGGATCTGAAGGCCGACCGCAACTTCCGCGAGCTTCAGGCTCAGCTCGAGGGAACCGAAAACCGCATCACGATCGCGCGGCAGCGGCACATCGAGGCCATCAAGCAGTTCAACGACCTGGTCACCGTCCCGCCGACGAGTTGGACCAACAGCATGTTCTACCACCACGACAAGATGGCTCAATGGGCGCTTGATGCCGCGGAGCAGAAGGCGGTCGAGAAGGCCCCTGAGGTCGATTTCTAGATGGAGTCCTGGCGGACGTCTGTTGCGACGCTCGCAATCGCCCTGTTGATTGCGTGCGGTGCGAGTGCCGGTGAATTCAAAGTTCCCGCGCTGCGGTCGGCCGTCACCGATCAGGCGGGAATTCTGTCTCCGGCCACCCGTCAGCAGCTCGAATCGGCGCTCCGTCAGCTTCAGCGCGTCGGTGGAACACAACTCGCGGTGTTGACGCTTCCCGATCTCGCCGGGCTCACGATGGAGCAGGCGTCGATTCGCGTGGTGGATGCGTGGAAGCTCGGCACCGAGCAGGCCGACAATGGTGTGCTCTTGCTGGTGGCCCGGGATGAGCGCAAGGTACGCATCGAGGTGGGGCAGGGGCTCGAGGGAACTCTGACCGACGCCTACTCCAAGCGCATCATCGACGAGGGAATCAGGCCGCTGTTCCGACAAGGGGACATGGATGCGGGCGTCACGATCGGCGTCTATCAGATTGCCCGCTTGACCAACCCGGAAATCGACCTGCGATCCCATCTACAAGGGCAGATGGTTGTGCAAAGCCGGCCCATGTCCCGTTCGCAGAGCCTGCGCAAAGCGATCTTCATGGCGATCTTCATGTTGATCCTCTTCACCAGCCGGACGGGCCTTCTCCCGCTCCTGTTCATGGGAGCGCTGGGCTCTGGCGGGGGCCGAGGCTTCGGGGGGGGCGGAGGCTTCGGCGGAGGCGGAGGCTTCTCCGGCGGCGGCGGCGGGTTCAGCGGTGGAGGAGCATCGGGCGGATGGTGACAAACGAACTTCCCAGCTGGGCTCATCGGATACTTGGCGACGACGGCGCAGAACGCATCGAAGCGGCGATTGCGGAAGCGGAGTCGCGCACTTCTGGAGAGATCGTTCCCATTCTGGTGCGCCGCTCATCGACTGTTGGGCACATCCCCGCGGTTAGCTTCACTCTGCTTCTACTGGGTGTGCTTCTGTTCGATCTTCCCACTCAGTTGGCGACATTGGGTGGGCCGGACTGGCTCTGGTTCGTCGCGTCCATCCTGCTTGCCGCCGGGCTGGCGCTAGTGGGGTCGCGCCTCGATCTGGTTCAGCGCCTGCTGACGCCTCGCAGCGATCAGATGCAACAGGTGGATCTGCGGGCGCAGATCGAGTTCTACGAACTCGGCGTGACTCAAACGCAGGACCGAACCGGAATTCTCCTATTCGTGTCACTCATGGAGCACCGCGCGGTGGTGCTCGCCGATCGCTCGATCGCCGAAAAACTCGATGCGAGCACCTGGCAGGAACTGGTCGACTCGATGATCGGCGGTGTGAAGGGCGGTGATCTGGCGGCGGGGATGGTGCAGGCCATTGAGCGCTGCGGCGCTCTTCTGACGCCGCACTTCCCCATTGCGGACGACGATGACAACGAGTTGCACGATCACCTCGTGGTCAAGGAATAACCCTGAACTTCACTGCCCATCTGAATGCCTGTTGGGATGCCTGTTGGGGCCCCCTGCTCAATCCGTCGATTTCAGCCATGCGATTAGCGAGCGGTTGAATTCTTCGACGACGTCTTCCTGGAAGAAGTGGCTGCCACCCTTGATGATCTCATGCGGCTGTCCCCGGGTCCCCGGCACGTTTTCCACGAAGGCCTTGTAACCGGTCGCTGAAATCTGATCCTGGTCGGTGAAAATCGTGACGAAAGGTCGTTCGAACTTCTGGATCTCCTGCCAGGCTTCCCAGTTGTCGGGAAGTTGCGGGTTGTCCGCGGTCGTGGCGAGCATCTGCGTGAACTGGCGATTGCCGGACAGGTATTTCGCCTCCGGGTACGGAGCGTGGTAACCGTCCACGACCTCCTGGGGCAGGTCCGACAGCGTCAGCATGCGCACGGTTTCCCAGTGTTCCCAGTTAGGCGTCTCGCGGACCATCTTCTGGAATGCGGCGAAGGGCCCCTTCGGTTCGAGATCTTCGGGCTCGATGGGTGTAGCGGGATCGCGAAGGAACATTCCCGAATTCGACAGACAGACTCGCGCGATTCGATCGGCGTGTTGGGCCAGGATGCGCAGGCCGACGATGCCACCCCAATCCTGCAAGACCAGGGTGATGTCGTGCAGGTCCAACGCGTCGATCAGGGCGGAGCGAATCCACTCGACGTGGCGAGCTACCGTGTAGTCGCTCATCTCCGTCGGCTTGTCCGAGCGGCCCAGGCCCACGAGATCGACAGCAATCGCCCGGTAGCCGGCCTCGGCCACTGTCGGCACGACATTGCGCCAGGCATAGGACCAGGTCGGATTGCCGTGGATGAACACGATCGGCACGGCGTCCTTCGGACCGGCTTCGATGTAGTGCACGCGAAGCCGCCCTCCATCGAGGTCCGGAACTTCCGCGTAGTTCGGTTCGAAGTCGTACTGGTACAGGCCTTCGAAGCAGGTCTCCGGCGTGCGAATGATCTTCATCGTTCTTCCTTCAGCGGCGATGCGGGAACCGATCCAGTTCCAAACCGGTCGTGACCCGCGCTGGACAGTCTATCGCGTCTGGTACTATCGTGACACATTCAGTGCCATTAGATCGACTCGTCAATGGGCGACAGAACCGAGCTATGGACCAGGGATGATTGGAGCACGAATCGTGGACGGTGAACTCAGGCTGATCGGGGTGGGCGCGTCCCCGTATACGCGCAAGCTAAGGGCCGCATTGCGTTTTCGACGCATCCCCTATCGCTTCGTCATCTTCGGTAGCACCGAGCAAAAGAGTCTTCCGGAACGACCGCTGCCGCTCATGCCATGCCTGGTCTTCCCGGGTCCGGATGGGGAGCCCAGTGACCCGATGTCGGATACCACGCCGATCTTCGATCGACTCGAGGCCGACTTCCCGGAGCGTCCTTTGCGTCCCCTCGATCCCGCGCTGGCCTTCATCGATGCGCTCATCGAAGACTATGGAGACGAATGGCTTAGCAAGTGCATGTTCCACTATCGCTGGGCGTACGCTGCGGATACGAAGAAGGCTTCGGCCTATATGCCTTATGCCCAATCCATGACCATGCCCGTGTCGGTGGGGCAGCAGTTCGAGAAGATGGTTGCGGAACGACAGATTTCCCGCATCGGCGTCGTCGGCTCCAATCCCACGACAGCTCCGGTGATCGAAGCTAGTTGGGAGCGTTTCCTCCACATCTTCGATGCCCATCTCCAGAACCAACCCTTTCTGCTCGGTCGCCGCCCGGGCGCTGGAGACTTCGCCTGCTTTGGTCAGATGACGATGCTGGTCATCACCGATCCGACACCAATGCAGATCGCGCTCGAGATTTCCCCACGCGCCTACGCCTGGACCGAGAGTCTCGAGGATCTCTCCGGAATGGAGGTGAGCGAATCGGACTGGCTCGATCTGGGGCAGCCCCCCGATACGCTTCGCGCTCTGCTCGGTGAAATCGGGCGCGTGTACGCGCCGTTCCTGTTGGGCAATGCTGCGGCCATCGAGCGTGGGGACGAGAGCGTCGAGTGCGAGGTCGACGGCCAACCGTGGGTTCAAGTTCCATTCGTCTACCAGGCCAAATGCCTGCGCTGGCTGCGAGAACACTACGGCGCATTGCCCGAGAAGGCGCGCGAGTCCGTCGATGGAGTTCTGGCGGGTACCGGCTGCGAGTCGCTATTCGTGTAGACACGCGTTCATTGCAGGCGGACCGCGGTGTATCCGTCGCGACCACCTGTGTGCGAGCGACGATACGATGAGCGACGCCGGGGGCCAGGGTTTGAGGCGCACCGGTACACTCGCACTCGGTTCGAACGAGTGCGACTTCCGCTACAAGAGCGGCGGCGAACCGCTCCGGCTCGCCGCTCAATACCCGGATCAGATCCGTCTCGATCGCGAATGATCGAGTGGGCCTCGCGGCCCGTTCCCCGATACGCGAGCCGGACGGCTAGACTGTCCGGGGCCGGTTGCTGGAACCGGGTCCAGCCGATACCAGGAGAGCTTCTACATGGCGACAGTCCAGGGGATTCTCGGTCCGATCGACACAGCCGATCTGGGCTTTACGCTCATGCACGAGCACATCTTCATCGCGAACAGTTCGATGCGCCTGGCCTTCAACGACTGGGTCGACGTAGGGCGCGCGACAGAGGTTGCCAGCGAGGAGGCCACGGCGGCGCGGAAATGTGGCGTGAAGACGCTCGTCGATCTGACGCCGATCAATCTGGGCCGCGATATCCACATCATGCGCGAGGTCGCGGAGCGGGCCGAGATCCAGGTGATTGCAGCGACCGGTCTGTATTACCACGAAGAACCCTGGATGAATGGCTGGGAGGTCGATCGCATCGTCGAGTTCCTGATTCAGGACATCGAAAAGGGAATCCAGGGGACCGATAGCAAGGCGGGTATCATCAAGTGCGCAACTGATGCTGCCGGAATCACCACGGTCAACGAAAAGCTATTGCGTGTCGCTGCGCGCCTGCAACGCGCTACTGGCGTTCCGATTTCGACCCATACTGATGCGGCGGCGGAGGTCGGTCCCGGTCAGCAGGACGTGTTCGAAGACGAAGGCGTCGATCTCTCGCGCGTGGTGATTGGCCATTGCGGCGATAGCAACGATCTTGACTACCTGGAGCGGGTCTTGCGCCGCGGCAGCACGATCGGCATGGATCGTTTCGGTATCGACATGATCAACTCCACCGACCAGCGCGTGGCCACGATCGTGGAACTGGGCAAGCGAGGCTACGCGAACCAGATGGTGCTCTCGCACGACGCCTGCTGTCACATGGACTTCTGGCCCCAGGACATGATCCAGCAGATCATGAAACCTACCGTGCCAAACTGGAACTTCCGCCATATTCCCGACGATGTGGTTCCCGCATTGCGCAAACAGGGCATGAGTGAAGCCGACCTGACGGCCATGGTGAGCGACAACCCGCGCTCAATCTTCGAGAAACAAGGCGCTTACTGAGCTCAGGCGCTACGGGCAGGAGATCCCTGACCTGCGACTGCCCGAGGCGTTCCTCGGGCTGCTAGACTGCGCCCTGAAGGAGATCCCATGCCCGTATCCGAGCGTCCCGTAATCGTCGGTGTTGGTCAGTTGGTTCAGCGCGATGCCGAACTGGATGACGCTCTCGAACCGCTGAAGATGCTCGAGCAGGTGACGCGTCAGGCTGCGCAGGATGCGGGGATCACCGATGCGACCCTCGCTAGTCTCGATACCGTCGCCGTCGTGAGCGTGGCCGGCTGGCGCGCAACGAATCCAGCTCGTCTGCTCAGCGATGTGATCGGTGCGAAGCCCAGCACAGAGTTCACCACCGAACTCGGTGGCCAGATCGGCATCACGGCTGCGAACCTGCTGGCGGAACGAATCACGCGCGGCGAGACGAAGATCGGGCTACTCGCGGGCTGCAATAATCTGCGAACGCTTCGTCGGGCGATCGCCATCAAGCGAGATCTCGGCTGGGCGAAGGGAGGCGGCCCAGCACCTGAGTGCATCGGCGAAGTTCGTCCCGGTAATTCGGATCTCGAGCGCCAATACGGCATGGACATGCCGTCGGATATCTATCCGATCTTCGAAAACGCACTGCGCGCGCGCCGGGGACTCAGTCTGGACGAGCACGCCCAGAAGGTGGGAAAGCTGTTCAGCGCCTTCACGAAGGTCGCAGCCGCAAATCCGTATGCCTGGTTCCCCACATTCCGGGATGCTGCCGAACTCACGACTCCGACGGCACAAAATCGTATGATCGCGTTCCCCTATCCGAAATATCTGAACGCGATCTTGAATACCGATCAGGCGGCTGCGCTGCTGATCATGTCCGAGAGCGCGGCTCTGGAGGCCGGTGTTCCGCGGGAAAAGCTGGTCTACTGGTGGGGCGGGGCGGAGTCCGTCGAGAAGGCCTGGAATTCCAGCGAACGGCCCGACTTCGCCAGCTGTCCAGCCATGCTGGACGCTTCAGAGAGTGCGCTTCAAAACGCCGGCATTCAGATCTCAGATGTTGATCTGATCGATTTCTACAGCTGTTTCCCGGTCGCGGTCGAGACGGCCATTCGCCAGCTGGGGTTGAGTGAAGACGATCCGCGCGGATTCACCGTGACGGGCGGACTGCCTTACGCGGGCGGACCGGCTAGCGCCTACACGCTTCACTCGCTGGCGACCATGGCCGAGTGTGTTCGCGGTGGGAGTGACAAGGTCGGCCTGGTGACGGGCAATGGCTGGTATCTGACCAAGCACGCGGCGAGTCTCTGGGCGTCCTCGCCCAAGCCGGGAAGTGCGCCCACACGCGGCCTATGCGACGATCTGCCCTCTGCAAAACTGAACTGTACCCCGCGCCCGGTCGTGCCCGATGTGCACGGCGATGCCGTCGTTGAAGCCTACACCGTGTTGTACGGCAAGGATGGTTCGCCGGAACGGGGTATCGTGCTCGGCACCGCCGAAGGCGGCGCTCGCTTCCTGGCCAACACGCCCGCCGACCGAGGACTTCTGGAGGACTTCGTCTCCAGCGAACAGGTGGGTCGGCGCGGAATACTCAAGGACGTGGCGGGGCTTCAACAGTTCGACCCCGCCTAGCGAGTTTCGGGGCTGGGGTCCGCGAGGGGGGGCACGTACTTGGATATTCGCGGAAAGCACGTGGTGATCTCGGGTGCCAGCGGTGGCCTGGGTCGAGTCCTGTGCAGGCAACTGATCGAAAAGGGCGCGCTCGTCAGCGCGCTCGATCTCAATCGCGATGAACTGGCTGCGCTCGATGCCTCGATCTCGTCGGATCAGTTCCAATCCCGACGTCTCGACGTGACCGACGTACCCCAGTGCACCGAGGTCTTGCAGAAGCTGGTCGCAGAGCGCGGTGACGTGGACCTGCTCATCAACAACGCCGGTATCACGCACTTCAGTAGCGTGCTCGACACCGAACTCTCCACGATCGATCAGGTGATGGCGGTGAACTTCGGCGGCAGCGTTACCTGCACCAAGCTGCTGCTGCCCGGTCTGATTCGACGCCGCGGGATGATTGTCGCGGTCTCCAGCGTGGCGGGCTTCACTCCACTGCACGGCCGCAGCGCCTATTCCGCCAGCAAGCACGCGATGATGGGCTTCTTTTCGACGCTCCGCAGCGAACTCGTGGATCGGGGAGTGCGGGTGATGATCGTCTGTCCGTCCTTCATCGCTACGCAAAAGGACAACCTCGAGGGGACGGGTCTCTACGAGGGGACGGCCCGGCCGGGGCAGGCAACTCAGACCATCGGCAAGAGCATGGATCCCGGTGAGGCTGCATCGATTCTGATCCGGGCCGTCGAGAAGGAGACGCGCTTTCTCTTGCTAGGCGGTGTCGCCCGCACGTCGTGGTGGCTTTCCCGGCTGTCGCCGGCCTTGATCGAGCGCATCATGACCCGACAAACGCGGCGAGAGGTGGAGAGTCGCTGAGCTCCACCCCCCCCCCGCTGCGTTCGGCAGCGCTGTCCGGTTCTATTGATACGCGCCCACGTTGGCCAGTGCGATGCTGCCCGGGCTGATGGTCGCCGGATCCGTCATCACGTTGATGCAGGCCGTCTTGCCCGATGCAAAGGCCTCCTCGAGTGCGGGGCGGATCTGATCGGGTTCTTCGACCAGGAAACCGACCCCGCCCATGGTTTCGACGAAGCGGTGATAGTCGATGCGGCCTAGTTCGGTTACGGGCTCGATTGCCCGCCCGAGTTTCACGACCTGGCTGTGCCGGATCATTCCCCAGCCCAGGTCATTGGAGATGATGACCACGACCGGCAAGCCCTTGGTGATGGCTCGTTCGAACTCCATGAAGTTGAATCCCAGGGAACCGTCGCCGGTGAACAGTAGAACCCGCTTGTCGGGGTAGAGCAGTTTGGCGGTATTGGCGTAGGGAAGGCCGCCGCCAAGGCAGCCGAACAGCCCGTAGTCCAGGTAGTGACCTGCCTGTCGCATGGTGCGGGTCATGCCGATCCAGGTGGTGGCGTCGCCACCATCTGTTACGACGATGTCGTCTTCGCGGTTCATGAACTCGTCGATGTCCTTGACCAATCGCATCGGGTGGATCGGCTTGCTGTCGCTGCGCCAATCGACTTCACCCCTCGCCATGCCTTCTTCGTGGGCGCGTCCGAGTTCCTGAATCCACGGGGCAAACCGCTTCTGCAGACTATCGGACTTGCCCGAGGCCTCGACGATTTCATTCAGTTCGCTGACCAGCGCGCGAATATCGCTGACGATCGGCAGATCGATCGGCCGGTTGCGCCCGATCTCCTCGGCCTTGATGTCGACCTGGACCATCTTCGCGTTGGGGTTGTAGGTGTCACCGAACAGACAGAACAGATTGATCCGGCTGCCGAGCAGGATCACCAGATCGGTATTCCCGCCAGCGTACATACCCGAACCCGGCCGGATGGCCAGGATGCCGCCGAAGCACAGGGGATCTGTATCGGGAACGACACCCCGTCCGTTGGCAGAGGTGAAGATCGGAAGCCCGGTGGCCGTGATGAAACGTTTCAGTTCTTCACCCGCGTCCGAGTACCAGGCGCCACTACCCGCCACGATGACCGGCTTTTCCGCCTGGCTGATCAGATCCATCAACTCCTTCGCCTTGGCGCGATCGACGACCTGCGAGTCGACGCGCGTAATCGGAATCGATACATCTCGGCCCGGTTCCGCGGTCAAGACGTCGACGGGCAGTTCGAGGTACACCGGTCCCGGACGCCCGCTGGTCGCCTCGCGGAAGGCGAGGTCGACGAACTCGGGAATTCGATCGGCGTGGTGGCAGATGAGAGCTTTCTTGACCATCGGTTCGATGACCGGCGCCTGACGCATGTCCTGCAGATCGAGTTTCTCGATCATGCGCACACCGACGCAGCCGGAAATCAGCACCATCGGCGTCGCGGCCATGGCCGCGCTGGCAATCGGAGTCAGGGCATTCGTGAAGCCTGGGCCCGCGGTCACCAGGGCGACACCCGGGCGTCGCGTGAGGCGCCCGTAGGCCTCGGCCATCCAGACTGCGGCCTGCTCGTGCCGCGTGTCGAAGAAGCGCACGTCCGTTTTTTCGAGGTGCAGGTAGATCGGGTTTAGATGCCCACCACTCAGGGTGAAGATCGTGTCGACGCCGTGCGCCATAAGAGCGTGGGCGGCGGCTTCGCCGCCGGTTGTGAATTCCATATCGATTCCCTTTCCAGGTGTCGTCTAGCGCGATGCCGTCAAGTGCAGTCGCCAGCGTTGCAAATCTCCGTCCGTGCGCCTCTGTACGTCAGACTTCGACCATCATACCGCCGCCGATATTGAGGGCCTGTCCCGTAATATACGACGAAGCATCCGAGCCGAGAAATGCGCAGAGTTCGGCGACTTCCTCGACGCTTCCCATGCGCGCCATCGGAACCGCGCTGAGCAGACGGGCTTCCGCCTCTTCGAGGCTCACGTTCCAGAGGTGGCCGCGCAGGGCCACATTGCCTTTCTGAAGGTCGGTGGCAATCAGGCCCGGGCAGATGGCATTGACCCGAATCCCCAGAGGAGCCAGTTCCACGGCCATGACCTTGGTGGTCATGATTACGCCCGCTTTGGAAACGGAGTAGGCGCCGTTGGTCGCCGCCGGGGTCTTGCCCGCTCGTGAGGAGGTATTGACGATGGCACTCGGCGACGTCTGCATCAGCGGAACGGCGGCGCGCGTCACTCGTAGAACGCCCGTCAGATTCACGTCCAGAGTCTTCTGCCAGGCCCCGATATCGTACTCGTGCAGCACAGATGGCGCACCGAAGACGGTGCCGGCATTGTTGTAGAGTGCGTCGATGCGGCCGAAGCGCTCGCCCACGGCCTTGACGGCGGATTGCACCGACTCGTCGTCGGTTACATCCAGTGGCAGGGCCAGGGTCTGGACGCCGTGGGCGTCGGCCAGTTCGCTCGCGATCTCTTCGAGCGCCGCGAGCGAGCCGCGCCGGATGCCTTCTGCGACTTCGGGCCCACCGGCCAGATCCGAGACCACCACATTGGCCCCACCGGCCGCCAGACGTCCCGCGATGGCGCAACCGATTCCAGTGCGATTGCTGGCCCCCGTGATGAGTGCGGTCTTTCCTGCGAATTCGGCCGGCATGGGCACTCCTCTGTACCGGCACTCCGGTAGCCTGGCTGTTCGGGATTCTGGGTTCGAGTCTGGGATAGAAGAATCGGGGTCGGGCTCGCGCGGGCCGGATTCCCGTGCCCGACGCCACATCCGGTTCGTTCCAGTATACTGGAGTCCAGGCCCGGTATTCGCCGCCCGGCTGTGGATGGGGGAAGACCCCGGTCTTTCGAATCCCGTCCCGGTCCAACGCGGAGAATCCGCGGTGGAGGAATGAGCATGGCCCGAATGCGTCCGTTGGTTGCGATGCGCGCGATGAAGAAGGCCCGCCAGAATCCCGATGACACCGCACTGGCAATCCAGGTCATCGGCGCACTGTCCGGGAACTCCAGCAAGCGGCACTTCAAGCGCTTCAAGAGTTCGGCGCGCGGAGCGCAGATCCTGCGCGACAAGTGCGATCTTTACGACGTTCTCACGGACAAGGAGCGGTTGCTGGCCATGCCAGAAGGTTCGCTCGGGCGGACCCTCATCGAGTGGTTCATTCGCGAGGGTATCAGCACCGAAGGGCTGGCCCAGGCGAGTGCCGAAGCTGCCGAAGTCCTGGGGGATCGCGGAGTGACGACCAGCGACGAGGAACATGTTTACGGCTCGCGCCTGCGAAACCTGCACGACGTCTACCACGTGCTTGCCGGGTACGATCGCGATCTGCACGGCGAGGTCGGCGTGCTCGCGTTCGGGATCGCACAGACCTACAACCGCGGTATCGCCTACCTGGTCTTCCAGGCGGTGCGACGCGCGGGTTGGAATTCGGAACTCGGCAAGCTGGCCCGCCAGGGGTATCGCCGCGGAAAGCGCGCCAAGCCGCTGGCCGAGCAGGACTGGGCGGCGCTATTCGAGCGACCGATCGACGTGGTTCGCGAGGAACTCGAGGTGGGTCCGCCGCCAGTCTACGAACAGTTGCGCTCTGCCGGGGCACCCGCACTTTCCGCCTGACCAAGGGCTCTAGACAAGAGAGGTCGATATGAAGCAACTCGTCTACAGCGAGAGCGAAATCATGAGTCACCACGATTACGCGCGGGAGCACGTTGTGGGTGGCGAGCGCGTACACGGGGGATTCGACGCGCAGGGGAATTACCTCTCGCCCCGCACACGCGTGCGCCTGGGCGCCGTCGACGCATGGACCGCGGCGCTTCGCGAGCGCGGAAACGAAATCATCCCCGTTGATCCGGCCATCGTTGAACGAGAGCGCTACCCGAGCGAAGAGCAGATGAAGCTCTTGTTGCGAGAGGGTGTCGAGCGGGTGTTCTGGGACTCCCTCACGATTACCGGGTTGCTCGAGGCGCGCGGTCGCGTCCTTGCCGAAATGAGTTTCCCGGATCTGCAGGAGATCATCGTCGAGGATATTTCTGAGATGGGAATCGGGCATCTGAACAAGGGCATGCTCAAGTCCCATGGAGTGGATGAGGGCGGAGAGCCCGGCAATAGCATCGGCGCTCACGATGTCATGTGGTTCGTCGTGCGCGATCTCGCCTTCGGTCCCAAGGACTTCCCGATGGCGACGGCTCCGGAGTTTCTCGGACGGCCCGACGCGGAAAAGCGTCTGGCCCCGGAGATTCCCGAGGAATGTGAGCGGCTCATCCTGTTCATGATGAATCTGCTCATGATCGAGTACGGTGCGGAGAGTCTGTTCAGCTTCAATCAGCGCATCTTGCGGACTACCGAGCTGTTTTCAGACCGGCGCGCTCAGGCGGAGGAAGCCGCGCAGATCATCGAGCGCATTCGCCAGGACGAGGTCATTCATGTCACTTCGTTACGAGCGAACCTGGGAGAACTGCGTTCGATCACCTTCAAGAGCGTCGGCGGCGGTACCGTGAAGGGTGCCGAGATCATCGATCGCCTGTTTCGGACCATTACCCATTTCGTGCTGGTCGAGGCACCGAAGCTCCAGATCGACGATCAACGCAAGGCCATCCACGGGCGAATTCTGGAGCATCCCAATGGCGTCCGCATTCTCGAGCGTTTCAAAACACTGGAAGCCTGAAGAACCCGAGAGAATGGGGCTCGATCACTCGCGTCTCCCACGGAGGAACTCATGAGTCGACAACGTGAAGGTCATCAGACCCCTGGAATTCCAAACGGCTGGTTTGCAGTCGCCTGGAGTCGTGATCTAGCCATCGGCGAAGTGAAGCGGGTGCGCTACTTCGACGAGGAACTCGTGCTCTTCCGCACGCGCTCCGGAAAAGCTCGCGTGCTTGACGCTTATTGCGCCCATCTGGGGGCTCATCTCGGTGAGGGGGGAAGAGTCGTAGGAGACAATGTCCGCTGTCCCTTCCACGCCTGGCAGTTCGACGGCGAAACTGGCGCGGCCACCGTCATTCCCTACGCGAAAAACATTCCCACAAAGGCCTGCCAGCGTCCTTGGCAGGTGGATGAGAAGAACCTCATGATCTTCGTCTGGCATCATGCCGAGGACAAGCAACCCTCGTGGCAGGTGCCGACGATCTCGCAGTTCGAGGATCCCGAATGGTGCGAGCCCAGGTACTTCGACCTTGAAGTCCCCGTGCACATGCAGGCCCTGGCCGAGAACAACTGCGACCCGGTGCATTTTCAGTTCGTCCACGGAATGGCCAGTCCGCCTCCGACGGAGGTCGACTACAGCGAGGATGGGCACTTCTTTCGCGCCACGAGCGACGTCGAACACACCGGGCGCGACGGTTCGATCGTCAAGACGAAACTCGTGCGGGATACCTGGGGACTGGGAACCTCAGCCGTGTATGTGGACGGCATTCCCGGAATTGGCATGTACATGTTCTCATCGACCTCGCCGGTCGACGAGAACAACACGATCACGCGTTGGGTCCTGTCCACGACCCGGAACTTCGTCGATATCGGCGGCGAAGATCTGATGGATGGTTTTACGAAGGGCGTGCTGGACGATATGCAGATCTGGTCGAATATGATCTTTCGCAACCGGCCCGTATTCAGCGACGCCGACGCGGCGCTGGCCGCATTCCGGCGCTGGACCCAGCAGTTCTACTCGCCCCGCTAACACGATCCACTGAGAAGCCGGTCTAGTGCAGGAGCATCCCGACGTCGGGATTGCCTTCTGTGACCCGGTTTGCCTCCAGCGCCGTTTCCGGCGGAGTGCGCAGGTCCCAGACCACCCCGAACAGGCTCAAGAATCGGAGTGCGTAGTAGGAGATGTCGATCTCCCACCAGAAGAAGCCCATATTTGCTGAAGCCTGGTAGTGATGGTGGTTGTTATGCCAGCCCTCACCGAAAGTGACCAGGGCCATCAGGAGGGAGTTTCGGCTCGTGTCGTTCAGCGCGTAGCGACGCCGGCCAAAGAGATGCGTAGCGGAATTGATCAGGAACGTCGTGTGATAGGTCAGTACCGTCGATAGGAAGAACCCGATCCACAGTCCGCTCCAGCCGCCGACCAGAAAGCAGAAGAGTCCGAGCGCGATCGGTGGAATCCAGTGGTATTGGTTCAAGAAACGCAGTTCTGGGTAGCGCGCCAGATCCTTGATGTCGTCGTAGTTGGTGTTGCCGTAGCGATCACAGGTGATCCAGCCGATGTGACTCCACCAGAAGCCCTTCATCGGCGAGTGGATGTCGTCGGGTTGATCCGAGAAGCGGTGATGGTGCCGGTGGTGCGCTCCCCACCAGAGGGCGCCTTTCTGCGCCGCCATCCCGCCGCCGAAGGCCAGCAGGAACTGCACGAGGCGAGTCGTCTTGAAGGCCCGGTGCGAGAAATAGCGGTGATACCCCGCAGTGATGAAGAACATCTTGGCCGCAAACAATCCGGCACAGAGCAGCAGGTCGAAGCGCGTGACGCCTGTCCAGATCGCGGCGAGCGGAAGGACATGTATGAGAATGAAGGGAATGCTTGCGAGCCAGTTGACCCGTTCATCGGGAGCGCGCTCGTAGCGAGTCAGTAGCGCCTTCAACATGCTTTCACTCCTGGAGAGGTTGGCGACCGTAGTAGGCGCAAAGCATGTGAATCGCCAGCGAACCGATCAAGAGGTCCACTGCGTTCGAAACAGAAGTTTTGCAAATGGCCCGACTTCAGGTCGGGTCAGGGCAAGGCGGGTCAGTGGCGTGTGGGAAGTCCATCGCTGCGAGCGAGCCTCCGGCCTCTCTCGAGCACCGGTGCCGCGGCACTCAGATCTCGGAGAAGCCCGAGCCCTTTCCTTCGATGCCGATCCCGTGGCCGGCCTCGATCCAGCCGAACTCGAGCAGGATTTCCTGACTGTAGGTGACGCGCCCACTCACCTTGGAAAGCGGTTCAGTGGCGAGCAGCAGAGCGGATCGCGCCATGAACTCGCTTGGCTCGGCCATGTTCTCGCGACCGCGCAGCAGCTGGTGGTGCTCGACGCCAGGCGTTGCGACGATCATCGAAGGGCTCACGCAGGTGACGGAGATGCCGTCGTCGTAGACCTCGGCAGCCAGTCCTTGCGTGAAGCGCTCGAGAGCCGCCTTCTCTGCGCCGTAAAGTGTGCCGCCGCGGATGGCCCGTGTCTTCTCGTCGTACGGAGCCCGGCCGGGTCCAATCGCCGCGCCGCTCGAGATGTTTACGATCGCTCCCGTCTTGCGCGGAATCATGTCCTCGAGCACGAGTTGGGACAGATAGAAGGGTCCATTGAAGTTCACCGCCAGCGAGCGCTGCCACTTGCTGATCGAGAACTGGGCAATTGGAAGGAAGTAGGTCAGGGCGGCGTTGTTCACCAGGACGTCGATCGGTCCGAGGGCCTGGCGCACATCTCGGATGGCCGCCTCACAGTTCTCGTAGGTTGAAACATCGCAGGCGACCGGGAATGCTTCGCCTCCCGCCGTACGAATCTGCTCGACGGTCCGATTGACTGAGCCTTCGAAGAGTTTGTGATCTCCCTCGTCGACCGTCCGAGCCAGGCAGGCGACTCGGGCACCCTCCGCGGCGAATAGCGTGGCAATTTCCTGACCAATGCCCCGGCTTGCGCCGGTGACGACTGCGATCTTTCCGTCGAGTTTTCCCATCCACCCATCATACCCGGACAACGAGTTTCGTTGTGATACGGCGCTCCCCGGAGGGGATTCATGGCGGGTTCGAGTCGATCGTGACCGACGGCTTCGATACGGCGAGATTGCGCGACGCGGTCGCGCAGGAAATCTCCGCCGGCTTGAGGGCCTGCCAGGTTGCCGTGGCGCTGAACTCCGAGATCATCTGGACGGAATCCTTCGGAACCGCAGATGCGAAGACCCGCTTCAGCATCGCATCGGCCACCAAGCCAATCGTGGCATCTGCAATCTGGCTCTTGATCGGCGACGGTCTGCTCGATGTCAGTCGTCCGGTCGTCGACTACATCCCCGAGTTTGGAGCCAACGGCAAGCAGGCGGTCAGCGTCGAACAGGTTTTGCTGATGACCTGCGGATTTCCGAGCGCCGTGTTGTACGGTTCGGCGGTCTCGACTATTGCGACTTCGTCGAGCGGCACATCACGCAGCCGCTGGGTCTACTGCGGGTTCTGGGTATTCCCCGTGCCGAGCAGACGAACATCGCGCAGCTGGTTCCTCCTCCGCGCGATCAAGCTGTCAGATCTAGCGCTCGAACTCGGGCGTTGAAGCTGAACCGCTCCGGGTTCTCCGGCGTCTTCACCGGCCTCCTGGTTAGTGGCGGTGCAAGGCCTGCTCGATCGCCCATACCAGGTCCCGGGTCTCGAAGGGCTTTTCCAGGAAACAATCGACCCCCGCGGAAAGCAGGTCCTCGCGCCGGCTCGGGAACGCCGAGATCATCACGATCGGGGGACATGCACCCGTGCGCCGTCGGATCGACTCGAACAAACGCAAACCGTTCATATCGGGCAACTGGTAGTCGAGTAGCAGGAGATCCGGTGGTGCGATTTCATAGGTTCGCAACGCGTCGCGTCCACAGTTCTCGGTCGTCACATTGAACGTCCGGCCGAGCACGATGCCTAGCGCCTGCGCGATGTCGTCGTCGTCCTCGGCGAGCAGGATTTCTGGACGGCCGGGCGCGTAGAACTCGAAGCTAGATTGACTGGCCGGATGGGTCGGGTTGAACATCAGGGGAATTTGCATGGCGAGCCTCCGCTATGGCGACGGTGTCGGTACTCGTCCATGAGGTGTCTTCCCGTGCTGCAGATGTCCATCGGTGGCGCTACCTGTGAACTATAGCGCCAGGCCGGACGCGCAACGTGCAGGTCCTCCGGCCGTCGCTGCGTCCGTCTGCAACTGGCCGAATGGGGCTTATTGTGTGCATTTCCAGGCTTGATGCATTCTGCACATCCAATTCGGGTCACTAGAATCCCTTCCCTGTTTTCGGAATTCCCACTGCGAGTGGACTACGCGCGTGTCGAGTTGGAGAAGTCCCTCTACGCGACATCGATGCACGAGCGGAGTCAACAAGCGACAGTCCGCCTAAAGAATGTCAAGAAGGCTACCGAATGGTTCAATCGGAGACTTGGATGAGCGGAATGCAGAATCAGAAACCGACGCTCTTGATGGCTGAAGACGATGCCGACGATCAGTTGCTCGTTCGTGAAGCCTTCGGCGAATCTGATTTCGACGTCGATATGCGTTTTGTATGCAACGGCGAAGATCTCATGGCCTATCTGCGTCGCGAGGGTGAGTATTGCGGAGAGGATGCCGCCCCCCGTCCGCGTCTGATCCTGCTCGACCTCAATATGCCGAAGATGGACGGCCGCACAGCCCTGCGGGCCATCAAGGAAAATCCCGATCTGTGCCGGATTCCCGTCCTCATCCTCACGACCTCGAGCAATCCAGATGACATCAAGAAGTGTTACGAAGGTGGCGCGAGTACCTACCTGACGAAGCCTTCGAGTTTTCAGAGTCTGATCGAACTCGCCAACACGCTGGGTGGCTATTGGTTCAACACAGCCACCCTGCCCAATAGCAACGGCCTTCACTGATCCACTTCTGAATCTTCCCCCCCCCCTCCGGGAGAAGCGCACTTGATGGGCCAGAAAGGTACGAGACTACCCGAATATCTCGTCTGGGTAGTCGTGCTGGTCTGCATCCTGCCGGTGTTTTTGAATCAACTCGGGATCAGTTTCGCCTCGCAATCGGTATCTCTCGATGCGGCGAATTTCGCCGGGCTTGCGAAGGCCGACCTGGTCGACTCCCTCCATCGGTCGTTGGCGGGTAGTTTTCTTCATGTGGTGCTCGAGTGGAGCGCTTTTTCTGTTGCGATCTTCACCTGCATCCTGGCCTTCTCGCATTTTTCGCGCCAGTCGAGACATTGCGACGCCGATCGTCGGCCTCGCTCTGTTCTTTGCCGGGTGCACGGATGCTCTCCATACTCTTGCGGCCACACGCCTGCTTGAAGGCAGTGCCGACAACGCCAACCTAGTCCCGTTCACCTGGGCAATCTGCCGCTTCTTCAATGCGCTACTCCTGATTTCGGGTGTCGTGCTCGTTACATGGAGGCGCTCGCGTAGCCTGCAGGGGGGGCGCGTCAGATCATCTTGGTCGGTGCCGCGTTCGGGCTCAGCGCCTACTTGATCATCCAGTGAGCAGCTACGACTGCATCTCTACCCGAAACGCAGTTTCCCGGCTCTCTGATCACCCGACCCTACGACATCCCGCCGATCCCCATCTGTGCCGCGGCTGCGTACGTGTTCTGGCGTTCTTACCGTCGCGAACCGTCCCTCTTCAGCCACGCGTTCTTGATCTGTCTGATTCCGGAGCTGGCAACTCAACTGTACATGGCCCTGGGCTCCAGTCAGCTTTTCGACAACTACTTCAACATCGCGCACACGCCAAAAAGCGTGGCCTATCTGGTACCCATGGCCGGGCTCATGCTGCACTACGTTCAGGCCTACGAGCACGAGCGGGAGGTGATCGACGGTCTGACTCACGAGATTGCGCGTCGGAGGCGCATCGAGACGGCGCTCGGAACTCGCGCTCGGGACCTCGCTCGCTCCAACGCGGAGCTGGAACAGTTTGCCTACATCGCCTCGCACGATCTTCCAACGCTTGCATACACGCTCCGAGTACTCTGGGACCGGGACCGGGTTGGCCAACGTTGCCCGCATCGTGGGCGGGCACGGTGGAGATATTGCGGCTCAAGGTGCAGTTGGGGAGAGCGCCATCTTCACTTTCCGGCTCCCGCTGCGGCAGATCGAAGCGGCCCCGGTGAAGTTCTCCTGAAAGCTCGTTCGGGGTTGGTCAGCTGCTTCGAAGCTGATAGATCGCACGAAGCCGTGTCTTTGTTACGGCCCGGTCCTCGGGTTGAAGATACGTGACGACGTCGAGGTCCACGAACTCGTGCCCCCTTTTTGCGAACAGGTCGACGATCTCTGACTCCACTAGCAGTTCGCTTTCCGGGGGAATCGATCCGTAATTCTGGGAGTGCGTCTGCAAGTGCAACCAGGCCGGCATGCGCACGTTTGCGGCCAGCGCCCAGTTGGTAAGGCCGAGTACGAAGGCCGGATTTGCGAATCCCCCCCCGTTCGGACGAAACAGCTCGGGCATCTGCGCGGGATCGCGGAGATAGCTCAGCATTGCCGAGTCCGGACTCCAGCGGGCCGGCATTGCTCGCATTCCGCTCTTCCGCAGCGACTCCATGACATCCCTGGATGCGAGAGGTCGGTCCCCATCTTGATCGGCTCGAGGGTCGCCGCGCATTTCTGCTGAAGCCGGCGCGTGATCGGGGAGTTCGGCACTGCACTCCGCACAGTGTCGGTTCTCGCTGTCTATTAGATCCGCGTCGTAGCTGCGCGCGGATCGGTTGCGAATCTCGACGCGAAAATTCGAATGGTCGTAGAGCGGAGTGTGGACCACGACTCGGGCGCTCCCGCGTTCGATCCATTCGCGGCCCCAGGCTTGGATCGCCGGATGGCAGAGGTAGGCGCTGACCGTGACGCCCGGTACCAGGCCTCCTTTGAAGCCAAAGCGCCGGGCGGTGTCGTCGGAATGGATGCGGTTCTCTGATTCGGGAACCTGGTTGAATGCTTCGGCTTCCCAGTCTTCGGGTTGAATTTCTTCGGGT
>JAAELY010000420.1 GCA_024226335.1 bacterium | reverse complement strand
TCTAGCCCAAATCTCTCATCACGTGTTGTGCGGGGCCCAGAGACTTGCCGCAACTCGTTGATTCACGGGCGGTTGCGACAAGCCCAGAGAGAATGTCGGCATTCCAGACTGTCGCTTTATTCGGGACGCATTGGATCTGCCCGACGCGATCACGTGGATGGGCCGGCGGCTTTCCCCTTGGCGGCATGATTGGACGGCTGGATGTTGTTCCACTTTGGCACGCCATTTGCGCCCGCTGACATGGATTACGGCTGCCTGCCATGGTGGCAGGCAACACGGAGTACCAATGCCAGGAGGGAGCCTCATGTCGTCTACCAACTCTCAGCGGATCGAATTTTCTACGTTCAATGCTCGCATCCTCATCTCGGATTTCGAGGGCGGCTCGATCACCAGCGATGGCGGCGTGACTTTGCTTGGCGAAGTAGACCGGATGTATCGCGTCATGCAGCGGCTGGCCGAGTGCTTTACGGATTATCGCGACCCAGACAGAACGGAACATCCCGTGCTGGACTTGCTGCGGCAGCGGATTTATGGCTTGTGCTGCGGCTACGAAGACCTCAATGACCACGATCGATTGCGGTTCGATACACTGCTGGCATCCGTGATCGGAAAACGCGATCCGCAAGGTGAAGAGCGCCGTCGGGAAGCCGACCGCGGCGTCTCGCTCGCCGGCAAGTCCACGCTCAACCGGCTGGAGTTGGGCAAGGTCGGCGACGACGCGGACAGCGACTATCACAAAATCGTGGCCGATCTGGAGGCCATGGAAAACCTGCTGATCGACCTGTTTCTGGATGCCCATGCTACGCCGCCAGCGGAAATTCTCCTGGACATGGATCCCACGGACAGCCCCGTGCATGGTGAGCAATCAGGCCGTTACTTCCAAGGCTATTACGACGAGTACTGTTTTCTGCCGCTGTACGTGTTTTGCGGTGATTTTCTGTTGGCGGCGCGGCTGCGGCCAGGCGACGTAGGTGCGACGAGCGGGGCGATCGCGGTGCTAGAAAAGTTAGTCACGCGGATTCGCGCCCGCTGGCCGAAGGTCAAGATTCAGTTTCGTGCCGACGGCGCCTTCAGCGAAGAACCGTTGCTGGCTTGGTGTGAAAACCACCAGGTGGAGTACGTGATCGGGCTGGCGAGCAACTCGCGTTTGCTGTCGGAGTTGGAGCAGGAACAACGCGAGATGGCGTTGGCCAGTGCAGCTTCGGGCGAGTCCGAGCGGACCTACCGGGATCTGCAGTACCGGACCCTGGACAGTTGGAGTCGGACTCGCCGCGTGGTGGCCAAGATCGAACATCTGCCAGGCGCCGTGGGCGGGACGGTCAGCGTGGAGAAGGCGGCCAAGGCTGCTCGCGACGCCGAGACTTTGGAACGTCAAGCGGCCGAGGCCGAACAGACGGCCAGCGCAGCGGCGGAGCAGGCCGCGTCGGCAGCGACCACAGCACTGGACCAAGAGCAAGCGGCGGCTTCGGCCAAGGTCTCCGCTGGTCGCGGGCGTAACGAACAGGCCCAAGCGGCGCGAGCAGCCGCCAAGCAAATGGCCGAGTCGGCCAAGCAGGCTCGCCGCGCGGCGCGGCAAGCAGGACGGTCGGCGACTGAATCGCAAAAGCAAGCCGAGAAACTTCGCGACCAAGCGACTCGCGCTCGCCAACGAGCGGACCGGGCGGCAGAACAATCGAAGTGGCAAGGCAAATCAAACGTACGTTTTGTGGTGACGAACGTGGCAGATGCCACGACCCCGGCGGAGGCGGTCTACGAAGAAGGCTACTGTCCACGGGGCGACATGGAAAACCGCATCAAGGAGCAACAGCTATATCTGTTTGCGGACAGTCTTCCCTGCGAACGAATGCGTTCAAACCAGATTCGTTTGTATTTCAGTTCGTTCGCTTACGTGTTGGATATGCTGCTTCGTCGAGACGGCTTGGCGGGCACAGAAATGTCGCGTGCTCAATGCCACACGATTCGCGAGCGACTATTAAAGATCGGAGGTTTAGTGAGAGTGACGGTTCGTCGCGTGTGGGTTCACTTGTCGAGCAGTTATCCCTATCGCGAACTGTTGTTGCAGGTGTTCGACAATCTACG
>JAAELY010000419.1 GCA_024226335.1 bacterium | reverse complement strand
GGCTGCGAAGCGCGATGCATCCGCCTGCGCTGCGTCGCGCGACCCTCTGCGGATCTACGGATCTGCGATCGGATCACGCTTCTTGCTCAGGCGGCGACTCCCGCTTCTCGCTCGAATCCTCCCTGTGCAGAGATTCCCTAGAGTTCGCGTCGCGTCAAGACTGCCGCGGGTATGGACGCGAGCGTGACGATTGCGAACGTAGCTCCGACGATCGCGGCGATCCCCATGGGATCCACGTAGGGGGTCAAAGGCCAGCCGAACGCCGAGCCGACGACATTCGAAAGGGGTACCGACAGGATCAGTCCCAACGGCACTCCGGTGACTAGCCCGCCCGTCGCCAGCAGGAGGCCGTCAGAGAGCACGATGGCGGTGATCTGCGAGGAAGTGGCGCCTGCGGTCACCAGCAGTACGAACTCGCGTCTGCGAGCAGCCGAGATCCCGATCAGGGAGTTTGCGACTGCGATTCCGCCGAGCACCAATGCGAGTGAGGAAATCGTGTAGCGGGTACCATCAAACCTGGAGACCGCCTTGTTCGCGAATTCTCGCAGTGCGGCTGCATCGACAAAGAAGAGCGGCTGGACTCCGGCCGTTCGCGCCCGCAAGTCAACGATCAGTTCGTCGATGGAGTTCACGGGCCACACAACCATGAACAGCATTCCCCGGGGCTTCCAGAGGTCGATGTACGTCGACGAATCCATCAGGATCTCTCCGGATGGCCCCGCGAATGCCCGAGATCTACAAACGACGTGATAGTCCCGAACACCCTGGGGAGTCTTGAGGGTGACGCTGTCACCGATGGCAATGTCGAATCTGCGGGAAAACGCGAAGGAGACTCCGACGCGTTCCGCGCCGAGTCCCGCCCGCGCGCATTCAGCGCGATTCCCTTTGAGCGCGGACGAGTTGTCGAGCGATTCGGCCGACAGGCGAACCTCCTGGCCCTCGTAGAGCAACGTCGCGGCGTACACGGGAGCAAGCTTTCTGACCTGAGGACTATTTTCGATAGCTTCAACGCCAGGACCGGATATGTGGTCTAGATGGCTAGCTTCGAACGGAGTTCCCGCGGTGACGTAGATGGCCTCTGGAAATCGTCCGACGGCATGCCTCGCAAGGCTCTCGCCGAAACTCTCCGTCAGTGTGGAGATGATCACGATGGCGACTGCGACTGCCGCGAGCGATAGGCCGGTGAGAGCCGCGGTTCGCGGGCGCGACGCCAGACCAGAACCCACCAGGTGGCCAATCCCGGGTGCCAGGGAAGAAGCAGCGCGAGCGAGGTTTCGGAACAGGCGCACGGTGCCTGCTCGGCTCTCGGTATTGCTGGAAGCCGCCCGGATGGACGAGAGGAGACCCGCGATCGACGCTCCGAGCCCAACTGCGAGAGCGACCAGGGCCGTGGCCCAGTTGGGGTAGATGTCACTCTCCTGAAGGCTGTCGTGGTTTTCTGCCAGGATCGAGACCGAACCTGCGACCAGTTGAGCGACGATCAATCCGAGGAAGAGGCCGATTGCAACGCCGACAATGGAAAACGCGATGCAGTCCGCCCAGAGGAGTCCCCGGATGAACTTCCTGGTGCAGCCCAGGGCGCGTAGGACCTCCAGTTCCCGGTAGCGCCGAGATACCGAGAGTGAGATCGCCGAATAACAGAGAATGCAGGCCGCCGCACCGGCAACTGCTGAGGCGATGAGTGCGGTTAGTCTGATCGCCGAAGCCGTTCTCGTCCGCCAATCCTCGCTGCTGGACGTGAGGCGAACCTCGGCGATTCCGCCCAGCTGGCGATCGAGTTCTTCGATCAGGGATGCCGGGGAAACCCCCTGCTCCGGGACGATATCGATTCGATCGAACCATCCTTCCCGTCCTACGATATGTGCCAGTGAATAGACATCCATGACACCGACCTGCCCGGCGAATGCATCCGCAACGCCACCCGGCCGAAGCATGCCTTCCACGACGAGTTCAATGGAGCGCCCTTCGAATAACACGGGCATCTTGTCGCCAAGTTCGAGACCGGCCAGCACCGAGAGCGGTTGCGTGATGATGATCGACTCCGGCCGTGCGAGCAGGCGAAGTGGATCGCGTATCCGAACGCCTGCGCGCTCGATCTCGTATTCTCGCAACTCCTTTTCTGCGACAAGGTCCAGGCCGAGAATGCGGATCGGTGTTCCGTCCGAAGCAAGAGTGAATGTCGCTTCGAAAAGTGGCGACGCCAACGCTACGCCGGGCGTTGCGGCCGCGATCTCCAACGCCTTCTCGGGGATTCCTACGAGTCCCGAAACCAGCTCGATCTTCGATTCTCCCGCCAGCGCTTTCGCGGATCGGTCCAGGTTGACCCGAGCAGTGCGTGACGTCATTTCCATTCCAGTGGCCAGGGCCACGCTCGCAGCGATCGACGCGATCGTGGCCAGGGCAAAGGCCAGATTTGAACGCAGATTTGCGTTGAGGCTCAGCAATACTCCAATCGGCAATCCCGAACGCTCGCCGATCAAAAGTCCGACCGATCGGCGGAATCTCTTTCAACTCGACCGTCACCGAGTACGACTACGCGATCTGCGCAACCCGTGGCTTCCGGGTCGTGCGTCATCATGACAATCGTCGTATCACCCTTTCGATTGATTTCAGAGAAGAGCGAGAGAACATCACTGCCTGTCCTGGAGTCCAGATTACCCGTTGGTTCATCTGCGAGGATCAATACGGGATCGATAATCAGTGACCTTGCGATGGCGACCCGTTGCATCTCGCCGCCGGACAGTTCATCAACGTCTCTTGCGGCTAGATCCCAAATTCCAAGTCGATCCATCAACTCCGCGACGCGTCCTCTGACGGTCTTCATTCGAGCTCCGTCCAGGAGCAACGGCAATGCGATGTTGTGATCCACGCTCAGCGTGGGTACGAGGTTGAAGAACTGGTAGATGACGCCAATGTTTCGCCGTCGGAAGAGCGCGCGCTCGTCGACGGACAGGTTTCCGATTTCGGTACCTGCGACGATCACCTTTCCGTCGCTCGGCTCCAGCATTCCGGCGATCAGTTCGAGCAGGGTAGTCTTCCCGCTGCCGCTTCGGCCGCGAACGACCAGGAATTCGCCCGCGGGAACTCGTAGCGTGACGTCGGATAGCGCTGCGACACGCAGTCCCGAACGTTCGTACGTCTTCGAGACCCCTTCTACGAGTACTGGCGCGAGCACATCATGTGACAAGTGCACGGCTCCGAATCCGAATGGCTTGAACCGGTTTTCAACTTGAAGTTCTTATAGCTCAAGCACGCGAGCGGAGTCACGCGAAAGTATTGCGGCTAGTCGATCGAGAAGGTGGAATACGCGCTCCTGTGTTGGGTCTGCAGTGGCTTGAAATTCGTTGCTCTCTCCGGAGTCGGAGTTTGGTCGAAATCGGCGAAGAGTCGCATAATGACGAATCTGTGCCGTCTATCGATCCCTGCTTCGAATTGGGAGCAGGTGGAGATGTCTCGGCATGCGAGAGTTCGCCGATTTCGGCGAAAAGAGAATTTCTGAAGCTCATTGATGGCTCGGGGCAGGGCGCTGATCACTCCGCGCGCGCGAGATCCTATGCGAGCGTTCGCGCACCCAGAAAAAGTGCGCGGCCGCCCAGATGTTCACAAAGCCCAAGAGCAAAAGAGACGTAGCGTAGGGATTCCGGGCTGAACCTCGGCTCCAGCGCACGCCCCGTCGCGCCAAGCGGTCCCCGTAGCAACCGCCGAGGAAGGTACCCGCGCCGCCCGCAATCCCGATGATCAGTGCCAGCCAGGTGCCGATCGAGCCCGCGCTCATGCTGAACGAGCACGCCAGGAAGGCCGGTAACCAGGCCACTGCCCCGTAGCCGACGAATCAGTTGAGGGTAGTGCCGATGACGATGTGCCGAAGTGAGCGCCGGTTCCGCATGAATGCGAACGCCGTCCAAACAGATGGCGCCGCCTGATCAGTTGCTTCAGAGGTGCGGGCTTCGGAGTGTCCGCGTGGTGGCTCGCGCAAGCTGAAGCGGACCCATACCGCAAGGAGCAGTCCCGGCAAGCCCGCGATGAAAAAGGCCGCGCGCCAGCCATGGAGTTGGCTGATCCAGCCTCCCGTCAAGAATCCCACGAGAATGCCCATATTCGCACCGGTTGCGAAGATGGCCGTCGCCCGATCTTCGGGCGGGTAGAAGTTCGCAATCATCGAGTGGCTGGGTGGACTCGAACCTGCCTCGCACGTTCCGACGCCGACGCGGGTAGCCGCCAGCTGCAGGGAATTCCGGGCGGTTTCACATAACATCGTCATTTCTCGCGACGCGGCATGACGGATCAGGGCTAGTGTCCTGTTTCAGAAGTTCCATCTCTAATGCTTCCGAGCGTGGACCTGGAGGACTCGGGAACAGAAGCGACGGATGCTGTCGAGGATCTGCTCGGCGCTCTTGGTCCAGATGAACGGCTTTGGCG
>JAAELY010000418.1 GCA_024226335.1 bacterium | reverse complement strand
CGGGGCAGTCGCCGTCGCAGGTGGAGGCAAACGAGTCCTCGCAGAGGACCACGGGGACACACTCGCAATCGTCGCCTGCGCCGTTGGTTTGGCAGGCCTGGCCTACGGGGCATTCACCGTCGCAGGTATTGAAGGACTCCTCGCACAAGGTCGGTCCGGGGACACAGACGCACTCGGCAGTGCCCAGCGGGTCGACTTCGCAGGTTTCGCCCGAGTCGCAGTCGCCGTCGCACGCGGGCCATGCCGAGTCGACGCAGTCGACGGGATCGTCGATACAAATACAGTCGTCTTCGGCGACGTTGAGCCCGCAGGTTTGACCTACGGGGCAGTCGCCGTCGCAGGTGGAGGCAAACGAGTCCTCGCAGAGGACCACGGGGACACACTCGCAATCGTCGCCGGCGCCGTTGGTCTGACAGGCCTGACCTACGGGACACTCACCGTCGCAGGTGTTGAAGGAGTCCTCGCACAAGGTCGGTCCGGGGACACAGACGCACTCGGCAGTGCCCAACGGGTCGACTTCGCAGGTTTCGCCCGAGTCGCAGTCGCCGTCACACGCGGGCCATGCCGAGTCGACGCAGTCGACGGGATCGTCGATACAGATACAGTCGTCTTCGGCGACGTTGAGCCCGCAGGTTTGGCCTACGGGGCAGTCGCCGTCGCAGGTGGAGGCAAACGAGTCCTCGCAGAGGACCACGGGGACACATTCGCAATCGTCGCCTGCGCCGTTGGTTTGGCAGGCCTGGCCTACGGGGCATTCACCGTCGCAGGTGTTGAAGGACTCCTCGCACAAGGTCGGTCCGGGGACACAGACGCACTCGGCGGTGCCCAGCGGGTCGACTTCGCAGGTTTCGCCCGAGTCGCAGTCGCCGTCGCCGCAAACCGGGAAGGGCGTCAGATCACAGGCCGTTTGGGCCTGAGCGGGGCCGGCGGAGATCCCGACCAGCACCAAGAGGACACACAAAACTGAAAAAATCGAAAAGCGAGTTTGGCAAGACATGATCGAGTGCACCTCTACCCTTCCGGGTACCCTCGGTACGGAGCCGAATCGAGGGCCCCACCGGTTCCTGAACTTTGACGACAGGCTGTGGCTGATTGTGCGGACCACCCGCACCACCGTACCGCTTGGAGGGCACGATGTGCGGGTGGCATTAACATGTGCTGCAGGTCAATCACGAACGGACCTTATCTTGACGCTGCGTTTGAAAAATGGGTTTGACGGCGGCTTACACAGAAACCATCGCGCGTTCTCTAGCGCGGACCGCCACGAAGGAGTCGACAACTGCACTCATTGTCCCTCGATAAAGGTGGTCCGTCCAGGGTGAAATCCGCCCCAATCAGGTCCGCTTTTGGCGGTTCGGGACGATTCCCACCCGTTCGGTGAAATCCCCAACCGACCGGCAGATCGGCGCCTCGGCGGTAACCCCACCCGCCATGTTCGAAAGGTCCTTGATTGCAGGTGCTTGCGGCGATTGCGATCCACTCCAACGAGGACGGCCCGCTGCTTGCATTAATAGAAGAGCGTGGCGCCGAAAAAAGTACTGGTCGTCGACTGCGACGAGCTGGTGTGCTGGGCATTGGAGAAAGAGTTCTCCGCGCTACGCATGAAGGTTCGGAGCGTACGAAGTGGCGGCGCGGCCCTGGCCGTGGCCCGCGAGCTTCGCTGGGATCTCGCGTTCGTCGAAGCCCGGCTCCCCGACATCGAAGGCATCGAGCTGCTGGATCGCCTGCGTACGATCCTGCCGGACACCCATTTCTTCGTTTTCGGCTGCGACCCGACCCCGGAGCTGCGGCGTCGGGCCTTCGCCGACGGCGCCGAGCAAGTGGTGGACAAACCGTTCGACCTGGTTGACGTGGTCAACGCGGCGCGGAGCAGCCTCGGCGGCTTCCCGGTGAGCCGGCGCTTTACCAGATATCTGTGTCGAGTGCCGCTTCGAATCGCCGTCGAGCCGTTGTCGAGCGGGGAGCCGG
>JAAELY010000417.1 GCA_024226335.1 bacterium | reverse complement strand
GTTCACTCCTTCGCCTGGCGTTTCCACTGCGCAATCATGTTGGGATGGACGTCGTGCCGGGCTGCGAACTCTGCGAGCGTCTTGTCGCCCACCAGTGCCTCGAGGGCCACACGGGCCTTGAATTCTGCCGAGAATCTTCTGCGCTTTGCCCTCGATCCGCTCCTCTCATCATTGAGGCCGGATCCACCTTATCAAGCTGTCCGAAATCCCGGGACCATCTTCTCGAACCCGCGTCCGGCTCGTCCCGGCTCCGAGATCCGATCCTCCTGTACGTGAAATATGAGGATTTCCGGACCAGGACATCAATCGGATGGAAACGGATGGATCTAACGCCGGGCCTGTGCGATACTCCAAACGGATGGAATCGGAGGCTCGAATGGATGGCGGCATCCGTACAGAAACACTGACGATCACCCCGGCGATCCTCAAGCTGATCGCGGAAATCGACCAGTTCAAGGGCGCTTGGATCGCGCTTGGGCGGATCGCTCCCGAGCGGTTGACCGCGCTACGCCGCGTCGCGACCATCGAGAGTATCGGCTCTTCGACACGGATCGAGGGGGCCAAGCTGTCCGACCGGGAAGTCGAGACGCTCTTGAGAGGGCTCGATATCAAGGAGTTCGCCTCACGTGACGAGGAGGAAGTCGCGGGATACGCAGGGACCATGGAAACGGTCTTCGCGGACTTCCGGCAGATCGCACCGACCGAGAACCACATCAAGCAACTGCACCGCGACCTGTTGCGATACTCCTCGAAAGACGAGCGCCATCGTGGGGAATACAAGACACAACCGAATCATGTCGAGGCCTTCGGGCCTGACGGCGAGAGCATCGCGATCGTCTTTGAGACGGCAAGCCCATTCGATACGCCGCGCCTCATGGCAGAGCTTGTCGAATGGACGCAGGCCAATCTGGAGGGGGACGAGCTCCACGTGCTGATCGTCATCGCGATCTTCATCGTCGTCTTTCTGGCGATCCACCCATTTCAGGATGGGAATGGACGGCTTTCGCGGATCCTGACGACGTTGCTCCTGCTGCGAGCAGGCTATGGGTACGTGCCGTATTGTTCCCTGGAAAGTGTCGTCGAACAAAGCAAGGATTCCTACTACCTGAGTCTGCGAAGAACCCAGAGCACGTTGCGCACGGAAGAAACCGACTGGCAGCCGTGGCTTGAGTTTTTCCTGCGCGCGCTGCAGCAGCAGAAGCTACGGCTCGAGAAAAAGATCGAGCGCGAGCGGCTGATCCTCGGCGATCTCCCGGAACTCTCGGCACGGATCCTGGAACTGTGCCGCGAACGCGGCCGGGTGACGGTTGCGGAAGCGGCGACAGTCACCGGGGCAAATCGCAGCACGATCAAGGACCATCTGAAGGCGCTAACGCGGGCAGGGCACCTCGAGAGACACGGCGCGGGCCGCGGCACCTGGTACGGGCTGGCGTGAGCCTCGTCGAAACGTGGGCAAACGACTCCGCGTTTCGTGCCCGAGTCGAATGGTGGACGCGACGGAAATCGATCCCGCATCCAACCGTCAACGCCCCTTGGTGCCGGAGACAGGACTCGAACCTGTACTCCCTTGCGGGAAGGGGATTTCAAGCCGAATCGGTAGGGGCGGCGAATCAACGTTTATTTGATTCGTCGCCCTGTTTCATTTACGAGATGGGATGAGAAGGTCGACCTCCGTTACGGGGTATCCACGTAGGATCCCCAAGAACAAATTCGCGGGCTCGAGGCCCAACACGGAGGTCGACCATGGACAAGGTTATCAAAGACGGAACGGAGATGACGATTGG
>JAAELY010000416.1 GCA_024226335.1 bacterium | reverse complement strand
GAACTCCTCCAGCTCCTGCTGTGAATAGACCACCCGACCGCCGAACTTGCGATAGGCCGGTCCACCGCCGGTCCACCGCCACTGCGCGAGCGTAGACGGGCGAAGCCGAAGGTATCTCGCGGCTTCCTTCGTGGTGAGAAAAGGTGACAGTGTTTCGCTACCCATACGGATCTCCCGTGACTCCTTCGCGCTTGCCCTCGAATCCGTCCGCGCTGCCACGAACGGTCGCTGCCGACCCGTGCCGGTCGCGGGCGCTGCGAACTTCTTCTACGGGGCACTATGCCGGTCGAGCGCGTTCGATGCAAACGCAAGCGTTCTAAGAACTGAACAGATCAGTTCAGCGAAGAGCGCTCGACTGCGGCCGAAGCGGGCTCAGGAAAGCCCACGGCGCTTTCGAAGCACCCGCAACGTAGTACCGAGCTTGGCGTCGAGCTTTGGATACCGGGGCATGATCGCCTACCGAGAATCGTGGCCGACTGTGACCCTTGGCGCCGGTCCGTTAAGCGGGCTGACGATTGCGCTCAGGCGATCGGGTTTTCTCGCCAACGTCCATGCTCGCGGCGAGCGCAGCCCCAATCCGCTCAGCCGCCTCGTGCATGGGATCGACCGCGAGGTGAGCGTAGCGTGCGGTAGTGGTGGGCAGCGTGTGGCCCAGCAGCTTTCCGATCATCGGTAGCGAGAGCCCGAGGCCCGCGCCTACGGCCGCGTGAGTGTGCCGGAGATCATGGAGCCGGACGTCATCGAGTCCTGCCTGCTTCCGGATCCGGCGCCAAGGCGTGTTGAGATCCGCTCTGGGAGACTTGGGTTTCCTGCCCTCGATGACGTAGACGAAGCCCCTCGTCCTCGGAACGTTCGCGAGCACTTCCATCGCCGGTGCGTTCAAGTAGACCAGCTTCGCGCCGGTCTTCGAGTCCGGAAGCCGCAGCAAGCGCCTCTCGAGGTCCACGTCTTGCCAACGCAGGTGAAGGATCTCCCGGAGACGACAGCCCGTCAGAACCAGGAGACGGATCGCGGCGACCGCGTGCGG
>JAAELY010000415.1 GCA_024226335.1 bacterium | reverse complement strand
TGAGGCCGGCCACTCGGGCATGCGTAGTTCCGAGAACACGGCGAAGCCGTTGTCGACGGAGTTCGGATTTCTCGGATCGGACTGCGGGTTCCCGAAATCAACGGTGAACGCGTACGTGTACTGCGCCTTCGCGTCGAGTTCCAGACTGCGATAGAAGAGGTCGGTGCCCGCAAGTCCGAACAGCTCGAGCTCTGGCACACCGGCGGCGACGTCGCCGCGGACCGCAACGTCGTCGGCCTCTCCCCGCCAGATCAGATGCGCCAGGCCGTCTTCGCCGGTCAGTGGCGTGCTCTCGACCGAGCCCAGGCGACGATCGACCATCGCCTGCCGTTTCGATTCGGGCAGCTTCTCGACCGACGCGATCCATGTCCCGAACTCACCGTGGTGGCGATCCACGGTCTCGCGCTCGGCGACTTGTGGCGCCACCGAGGTGTCCACCCTGATGGCGGCCATCTGCGCGAGGTTGCGCACGAAGAACTGCCCGTCCGAGAAACTCGGAACGGCGTAGTCTCCGACCTCGAACACGGGAACTCGCGCGAGTTCACGGTAACCGTCCGGCGATGCATCGACGACGACGAACTGACCGTCGTTCGAGATCACGGCGAGCTTCCCGTCGACGGCGGACAATCCGAAACTGTTCAGATCGCGCGATCGCCAGACGAACTCGCCCGTTTCGACCGACGCGCATGTCATGACGTTGCCGGAGAAGCCATAGAGGTGGTCGCCGATCAGCACCGGCAGGGCGAGGGTGTTGCCGAACGCTCGACTCTGCCAGACCTCCTCCACTCCGGTCTTGTTCACCCGGTACAATCTCGACCCGTTTCTCAACTTGACCAGGAAGCGTTCGTCGTCGATCACGGTCACATGCGACGAATTGTCGATCTGTCCATCCTCGGTGTGTCGCGCCTCCCACAGAACTTCGCCGCTCTTGGGATCGACGCCGGTGACGAAGTGATCGGTCGGGGCAATCAACACCTGCCGGCCGCCGAGGTCGACGAGCGTCGGCGACTGGTAGCTCACCGTGTCGTCCCCCGCGGTCCACTTCGGCTTGCCCGTTTTGCGGTCGAATGCGGTCAGTGCGTGGCCTTCGCCCCCGGTGGAGACAATC
>JAAELY010000414.1 GCA_024226335.1 bacterium | reverse complement strand
CTCTTGCCGCCCTTGCGCACCAGCGCCACGACTTCTGCCTTGTACTCCTTCGAGAACGATCGTCGGTTCCGCTTTTCCATCAGACACTCCTACCGCACTTTCGTGCGATCTGTCGTGTCTACGAAACCGGGGCAACCTCACCTGCTCACCTCCGGCCCCCCAGCGGTCGAGCCTCGTCCTCCCGCCGCTCCGAAGTCCCTTTGCAGCTGCTCGGCTGCGCGCGGGCCCCCAGATTCCCCGACTGCCAGCTCTCAACAGCCGAAAATCGATGGTCTTATTAGGGAGACAGGGGTGCGATATTTCTTTCCGCCAGAAGCCACTCTCTCAGGTTTCAATCGGTCCGAATATCCCCAGGCAGGTCAGGGCTGCACAGCCAGGACTATTTCGCCCCTATTGACATCTTCTTCAACACGCGGTGTGCGGTCGACTGCAGCAAGCGCTTCAACATGTACGGTTTGTTCTGGTAGTGAGTAACCTGGTCATCAAAGCCGCGGACCCCTTTCAGACGCTCCAAATAGGCCTTGACGCCTGGACGCCTACCGTCACCCCACATCCTCTTATCTAGACCCACAAAATCGATGCGCGCCAGAATGGTCGTCCAGGCGATATCGGCCAACGTGTACTGGTCGCCGACGATCCATTGATTGCCTTTCAGCTGCTGCTCCAGGCCATCCAGCAGAGTCTCCATGTGTGCGGTGATCTTGCCAATAATCACCTTATCGCTCTGCTCCTCGATCCACTGTTCGGTATCGCGCAACTTGGCTTCGTAATCCTCCTTCAGATCGGGATTGTCATCGCGCAACTGCTTCAGTTTATCGATACGTGCTGGTTGCTTTGAACGCGCAAGTTTTCCCATCAACCCCTTCGCATTGCCGTAGGTCAGACCCCGAATGGGGAATTGGTCCTGAGCCTCGAGCCATTGGTTCATGACGGATTTCAAGCCATCATCTTCAGGCTCCAACTGGGGGCCAGGCAAGTTGCGATCGATGTAACGCATAATCGCCCCCGAATCGAAGACGGTGCATTCCCCGTCGATCAGGGTCGGAACAACCCCACGTGGGTTGATTCGCATATAGCTGGGCTCGAGGTTTTCGTCGATAAACATGTTGATCTCTCGGTCTTCCCATTGCACCCCTTTTGCAGCCAGAGTCAGGCGAACCTTTTGAGAGCAAATAGAGGGACCGGAATGGTAGAGGGCAACAGTCCTCGGTGTAGAGGCATGCACATCATCTCGTTCAATGGACGGAGCGGGATGGAGCTCTTTCAAGTGCACTACAGCACTCTTGAAACCGTCATACCTATCATCTCTTTCGCGTGTAAGGACAGGACTCTTCTCGCTAGATGGATCGGCCATAGTGCGTTTCCTCCAAATGGTGTGTCCCGGGTTTCTTGGCTTTGAGCGCGTCCATCGCGCCGGGCGGCATCTGAGCCTCGATGACGGACTTCATCCAATCGGGTTTTCCGAGAAACCGGAGGGATTCCATTGTCATTGCGACTCCTCGCTCGCAACCGCCGGAAGGACCGATACGGGGATCCCGTTGAGCACCGCCGTGCCCGCAACGGGGTCGACCTTCTCGGGGTCGGTAAGGGCGTTCGCGTTCACCCCCGGGTGTTTGCTCGCGACCGACAAGCGCAGGCCTGGCCCAACATGTCCGTATCCGTGGGGCAGGCTGACGACCCCACTCATGACGTCGTTGCTGACCTCTACCGGGACGACAACCTCGCCGCGGTTCGAACGCATGCGGGCGATCGCGCCATCGGTCAACCCTCGCGCTTCGGCGTCCTCCGGATGGACGAGCAGCGTGCACCGCGCCCGACCCTTCATCAGCCGGGGCAGGTTGTGCATCCAAGAATTGCTGCCGCGCAGCTCCCGCCGGCCGATCAGCAGGAGGTCCATTCCGCCGGGGGGGCGCCTATCGAGGAGTGCCTCCAACCGGGAAAGATCCTCGAGCATTGCGGGCGGAGCGGCGGCGATGCGCCGCTCGGGTGTCAGTAGGCGTCCGGGCAGCGACGGCTCGAGCGGCCCGAGGTCCAGGCCGTGGTCGAGCGCCTTCAGCTGTTTCAGCGTGACCCCGGACCCTCCCCGGCGCAAGCCAAGCCCGAGCATGCGTTCGGGACCGATTCGCTCCTTCAGGAACGCGACGATCCTCTGTTTCGGTCCTTTGGCGAGACGGCGGATCAGGCCGCTCATGATCTGCCAATCATCCAGAGCGCCGGGGGGCGGGTCGAAGACGCGAGGGGACCACTTCGCGACGTTCCGTACGGCCCACCGGTTCCCGATGAGATCGTAGTGGTCGCGCTCGAGGTGCGACACCGGCGGCAGAATCAGATCTGCGTGCCGGCTGGTTTCGTTCACATAGCAGTCGAGGCTGACAAAGAAGTCCAGATCCTGAAGGGCGCGCTCGAATCTGGGCCCATCGGGAGTCGACAGCACCGGGTTCCCAGCCACGGTCACCAGGCCGCGGACCTGCCCCTGCCCCGGCGTGAGAAGCTCGTCGGCCAAGGTGGCGACCGGCTGCTCCCCACCGAACTCCGGCAGCCCGCGCACGCGGCTGTTCCACACCCCCAGGTCCCACTTCGGCAGCATCCCGTTCGCCACCGGGTCGAGTGCCGGGGCCGGGAGCATTGTCCCTCCCGGGCGGTCGAGGTTGCCGGTGACGAGGTTGAGTACGTTTATCAACCAGTTGCACATCACGCCGTGCGCCTGGACGGAGGTCCCCATGCGGCCATACACCAGGCCGCTTTCGGCTGACGCAAGCTCCCGAGCGAGACTCTCGATGGTCGCCGCCGGGATGCCGGTCGCCGACGCTACCAGCTGAGGCGACCAGCGGCGTACTGCCTGCTCCACGACGTCGAGTCCGTCGGTGAACTCCGCAAGCCGGCCGGGCTTGGCGAGCCCCTCATCGAAGACGACGTACAGCATCGCCGCGAGCAGCAGCGCGTCGGTGCCGGGTCGCACGAAGACGTGCTGGTCGGCCAGCCGCGCGGTCTCGGTGCGGCGCGGGTCCACGACCACGAGTCGCCCGCCGCGTGCCTTGAGCTCGCCGATCCGCTTCCGGAAGCCGGGAGCCTTCATCATCGTGCTCTGCGAGACCGCCGGGTTGCCACCGATGATCATCATGAAGCGGGTGCGATCCAGGTCGGGCATCGGCATCAGCAGCTGATGTCCGTACATCCAGGACGCGACCAGCAGATGCGGCAGTACGTCCATCGAGATGGCCGAATAGATGTTGCGACTCCCCAGCGCAGCGACAAAGTCCTGCTGGAAGAGAATCAGCTCGTAGTTGTGGGAGCTCGGATTGCCCCGGTACAGCGCGACTGCGTCGGGACCGTGGGCTGCCTGGATCGATCGCAAGCGGCTCGCCGTGAGATCGAGGGCCTCGGTCCACCCGATCGGCTCCCAGCCGGACCCGGCACGCCGAAGCGGTGCCCGCAACCGGTCGGGATCGTGGTGCAGATCGATCAGGGAGACACCCTTCGGACAGATCGCACCGCGACTCAGAGGATCTTCCGAGTCACCTCGGATCTCCGTGACACGGTCGCCCTCGACCTTGACGCGCAGACCGCAGCTGGCCTCGCAAAGAGAGCAGGCCCGGTGAACGACGCGCTGTGTGAGTTGTTCCGACATGAGCATCGCCACCTAAGGCCTGAGCTGAGCGGCCGCGAAGAGCGGGAGGGTGACTTCGAAAGGCGTGAAGCTTCTGGCTTCCTGCTCCAAGGATTGGCTACGCAACATCTTGGGTCCTCGCCTGGTAGTCGAATTCGAAGATTCTATTTTGAATATGCATTCAAACCATGCTCTCAGCACGCGTGTTTGTCAAGGCGATCGGCGACCGTGCGTCAAATTCGCCTGTTCATCGGCGAAGTTACGCGACCGGACTGGGCGGTAAGTCCCTGGGCGGGCTTCGGAATATTCCGTCCTCGAGGGCGGCGGAACGATGCGCTATTGACATCAAGCCATTTTGACCGCATATTTCGAATGCCTATTCAAATTCCCACGCCCAAACCCTCTTGTCCATCGGGGAATGGGAGCAGGAGCGCCGGAAGGTCCGGTCCTCACGAGGAGTTTTGTGGGACAGAAATGGAGTCGGTCAGCCAGCGCAGGTTCGACGGCTCGGATCAGCGCGAAGCTGACATCTGACTCTTTGTCGAAACTGGAACGCCAGAGCCGAGGATCGGGAGATACCAATGACTACCGAAGAAGATCACGAAATCGTTGGTCTCGAGAACCACGTTCGGACGGAGCCAAAGAAGATCCTGGTTGTCTTGGGCAGTCCGCGGAAGAACGGGACCGGTAGGAAGATCGTAGAGACCTTGGTGTCGGTCATAGAGAAGCAGGCCAATGTTCCTGTTGCTGTCGAATACCTGTTCCTGAACGCCAGGCAAATCGATCACTGCCGCGGCTGTTACCTCTGCCTGCGAGAGCACGAAGATAATTGCCCTCTGAAAAAGGACGAGTCGCTCGAGCTGAAAGAACTGTTCCGGGGTTCAGATGGATTCATTTTCATCAGTCCCGCCTATGGGCTCGCAGTTTCTTCCGCCATGAAATTGTGGATCGAACGTGTTTTCTCCTGGCTTCATCGCCCATTCCTTTTTGGGAGACCTGTAATCGTATTGAGCAATGCAGAGGTCTACGGAATGGAGATCGTCGCGAACTACCTGGGCGAGATGCTGGAGACGATGGGAATGCACGTGACGGGCAAGATCAGCGTGGCATCTCCGG
>JAAELY010000413.1 GCA_024226335.1 bacterium | reverse complement strand
CTCTTGCCGCCCTTGCGCACCAGCGCCACGACTTCTGCCTTGTACTCCTTCGAGAACGATCGTCGGTTCCGCTTTTCCATCAGACACTCCTACCGCACTTTCGTGCGATCTGTCGTGTCTACGAAACCGGGGCAACCTCACGATGTGTCTGGCACCTGGGAGGTTGAGCTTCGCTCGAGCTGGGTTGACCCCGAGACCAAGAAGGCCATCCCTCCCATACGTGCATTCATGGCCGTCCGCCAGACGTTTTCGCACATCTCGCTGCGGCTGATGACTCCGGAATCGGCTTCGGAGACTCTTGCAGCCCGAGTCATACACGACCGAGACGACACCTTTCGCATCGCTGCATCGTATCGAAACGAACCTAAGGCAGAGTTCCATCACCGAAGCAACATGCACCTCGGGGCAATGCTGCTTTCGGTGAACGATGACGAGTCACCTTCACTTACCGGGACCTACTGGACTGAACGCCTCACCAAGGGCGACATCTACCTCGCCGGCCGCCGCTCGCGGTTGTTCCACACTTTCCAAGCAGCCGACGCTGCTGCCAAGCCTCCAGGTGCGAGCTGAACCCGATGTTCTGGCCGATGCTGCTTTGACGCGAATGCGCGAACAACTAAAGCCGATTCAGTACGACCGTATCCGCGTACCAAGCGTGAATTCCCACTACCGACAGTAGTTCGAACCCTCGGTGTTGCACCTTATACCCGTGCCCGAGCACGCGCTTGGAGCTGCAACCGGATTTGTGAGTAGAGGCGTACATCCGTCTCCGACCGGTCCTCTATCACGACTGCCAGCGCATAGGGCTCCGCCTCATCAGTCGGTGCCCAAGCCGGGACCTTGCTCGTCACTACGACGAAGTACTGCTTCCGTTCGAACCTCTTGTCGATTTGCTTGTGAATCCGGCGCGCACACTGCACCGTCCCACCCCGCCTGACTGTGGGCTTTGGCAAGAAGTCGGACTCAGGCAATGACGGCTCTTCCTCGCCCTGTTTCAACCGCCGATACGCCTGCAGTACTGCTTGAAGGTCCTTCGCTCTGACTACTCGAAAGGTAAGCCCGCACTCCTTGTACTCCATGCGTGTGCGACGCACGCGCGGCATGTGCGAAATCGCCACAGAAATAATGCGCGTTCTCCGAACCGGCTGTCCCGAAAAGTCTTCCGGTATCGGGAGCTCAAAGAAGTGGTGCTGGTTCGCATCAATTGTCTCTTCAGCATAGAGAGATACACGGCGTTCCGAAGAGAACCTGCTCCCCTCGTTTGTTGGCAAACCGTAGCCAAGCAGCCGGAGCACCTTCGCTGGGTCCTCGGAAAGAGCGAGCTTCGCCGCATCTGGCACTTCCGCATGTGCAACCAGAAGAGCGCGAAGCAAATCCGGAGATGCCTCGGGGTGCTCCTTCAGAATCATCGCCGCTAAGTGCGCCACCCTCGGTGCCGCGTAGCTCGTTCCCCTGTCCACGGCAAAGAGGTTTCCGCCCGCAAAGCTAGCGCTGGCGCTCATCACGCCGAGCTCACGACCGGGCGACAAGTCCCGGCCGCCTCGGACGTCTACGAACGCATTTCCGCCGTACTCGACAAGCTCAGGCTTTATCGCCTCTACCGGACCCGGCCCGGCTCTCGTGAAGGGCGACGGCTCATCGCGTCGCGCGACAGGTTGGTACGCCGGGTCTTCTGTGTACCGAATCGCCATTCGCGAACCTTCGTGCCGCGCAATGCTGCCCACTGTTATTGCGTTTAGAGCCGGCGCGGGGTCGATTAGCCGACCCGCAGGCTCAAGCAGGTAGCCTGGGAATTCCTCTCGCCAATCAGCCGGACCCGCCTCGGTTCCGCGGAAGTTCCCCGCCGAAACCACAAAGAGCACTTGATGCTCGCGGGAGAGCGTGTCAATCGTCGCAGCGAGTCGACCTACGTGACCACCGGCGTATACGCGGCGACTGTCACCAAACGAGAGGTTGAAGACCCTGCACCCGTACGCCTCTTTGAAGTACTTCACGGCGCGCTCGATTCTGTTCTCCAGAAACTCACTCGCCTCTTCGCCCGTCGAGTCGGCGATTCTGCCGCTAAACAGTCGTAGCTCTGGCGTGAACGCACCGGCTTCGGCACACGCCTCTACGTCGCCGTAGAGCGCTAGCCCCGCAACGAGCGTTCCATGACCACTGCTGTCTGCTCCCGTATCCGTTTCGCTGGTAAACCCTTGAGCGTCCCCCACCGCCTGGGCAAGAATCGGATGATTCGTCGCCAGACCCGAGTCGAGAACCACGACACCCGGTGCATCCTCAGGCGGCGATTCGATTTCACCCAGCTCTGACACATCCGATGCGAGTAGTTCGAAGTCGAGCTGATACCGAGGAGGGAGGTCCACAAGACGAACGTCGCGCATCCGGAGCAATAGACTCAGCCCGGCTGAGTTCGTTTCGACCCGCTGGAGCAGAATCGCGTGATTATCGACCTTGTCCAGAATCGTCGCGTTCATTCCAGCGCAGTCACTCGCGAAGTTTCTCAGCATCAAGTCGCGCTCGTTAGAGAGCTCGAGCGGCCAGAGTTCGACGTCGACACGAAACCGTGCGCCTGTCGGCGTTCCCTCCGCAACAAGCGCCGGTCCTGTTCTATCGGCTGGCGTCACCTCGGCAAACGCTTGCACCGCAAAGAGCAGCTCTTTGCGAGTCGCAGCCCTGCCCTCCGCCACCGCCTGAAGTCGACTACGGAACTCTGTTAGGCCCGCTTCACTGGCGAGGAGCACAATGACGTCGCTCCCCTCCTGGCTAACCACCGAGAGCCCCGGAATGTCTCCGAGCGGAGCGTCAGCTACTACCGTGAGTTTTAGAAGACGCCTCGGGTCAAACCCCGGGACTTCGTCCTCTGGCGGTTCCTCGTGCTCGGCTAGCTCCTCGTCCAGGTCCTTCGCGAACTTCCCCGCGTTAGGAGGCACGGGCCCGCCGAATCCGCCTCCCCGCCTTCGCTCGTTTTGAGGCTCAGCTCTAAGAAGCTCTAAATGCTGGTGTCTCTCGGCCACGGTCGCTCAGTTAGCCAGTCGGTCTCTCGGACAGTTCACGACGCCTGCGCTCGCGCGCGAGCGCCGCCATGATGTGTGCGGTCCCTACAAACTCCCGGCCACTAAGCGCCATGTCCTTTATCGCTCGGATGAGCACGCGTTCGATATCAGCTCCTGATAGTCCAAGAAGCGCATCGACCAGCGCTCCGCCTTCTACTTCGAAATCTCTTCGGACCCCGCGAAGCTTCACCTCCAGTATTCGCTTCACGCCTTCCTCGTCGGGCGTTTCGAAGAACACTACTTCATCAAACCGTCGCCAAAGCGCCCGGTCTAGCATCCCCTCATGATTCGAAGCTGCAACAAGAACACTGCTACCACGATAGTGGTCTAGCATCTGCAGGAACGCGCTCACCACGCGCCGAAGTTCTCCGTGCTCAGTAGCGTCCTCTCGTTCCTTCGCGATGGCATCGAACTCGTCGAATAGCGCTACACAGCGAGCTTGTTCCAGAAAGTCGAATACCTTCCGCAGATTGGCAGCGGTTGCCCCCAGGAATGACGAGACCACGGCGTCGAACCGGATGACAACCAAAGCTAGGCCCAGCTCCGCAGCAAGCACCTCGGCGGCAAGTGTCTTTCCACACCCTGGGGGTCCGCAGAAGAGCAGTCGACTGTTCGGCCTAAGACCCCATGACCCGAGTACGTCGCGCCTTCCTTGCTCGAGAATCGTCTGCTCAAGCACCGACTGATTCTCGGCGCTTAGCACCAGGTCCTCGAAGCTTCGAACCGGCTCCTGAGTCTCCATGAGCGGCAGCTTTCGTTCTGCGTCGACGGGGATAGGCGGCAGCGCTCTGCTTAGTGATTTCTCTCCTCCGCCATTTGCGCTCGTTCCATAGAGAATTCTCTCTAGGTCATTGGCTAGGAGGTGGTGCTTCTTCAGTCGTTCTTGCTCGATGACCTTCTCAGCGACAACTCGAAACTCTTCCCCGCCCGTTTCGGCACCCGCTCGGATAAGCTGACGTAGGAGTCGACCCTGAGCCATCGCGCCCCCCTAACTCCCGTTTCCAACTAGGCTGGTTCTCTTAGTCATCCGCATTCCAATCGCGTTGCTAACGGGCACGCCCGCTCTTTCCGCTACGAGTTTTTCTGCTTCGGACCGCCTTCGCAATCCCCTTTCGAGGTCTGTGTGCGACTGGGTTTTCCTCGGCGTCTCGCTTCGCCATTAGCCGAAGAGCCTCTCTAACCACTTCGCTGTTCGAGTTGTACAGGCCGCTAGCGACCTTTCCCTGGACGAGCTCCTCGAGCTCCGGAGTCAGACTCACATTCATAGTCCTAGGTTTGTATCCCGACTCTCGAAGGTATGTCAATGATGAGCAATCTTTGACAAGGCACAAGATGCCCCTCCTGCATTGGGACTCTGAGAGCTCGGGGGTTAGCTCTCGACGACCATCATCCATCGGGCCCGGGCTCCGCCCTCTCAGGTGAGACCCGATGGCTGACGGACGACGAGAGCTCGAGGCGAACCCGGGGTTTCGTTCAAGGGGAAGGCTCCAGAACAGGTGTTCGAGTTCGTGGCGCTAAGCCTCTAGCTCCTACTGTCCCCCGCCGACCGTATACTCGTGGCTTTTTCGAGAGAACGCGGGGCAACACTCCTCGACTACGTCGTAGTCGTCTCACTAGTGGCGCTCATAGCAGTAGCAGGCCTCGTTGGAGTGCGCCGGACAATCCAAGAACCAGCGTGCAAGCTGGGCTCGAAGCTAACTGATGGGAAGGAGGCGCAGTTCAAGACCGACCGCGAACGCTGCTCGACGCTTAGCGGCTTCCAAGAGAAGGTCTACTTCGAAGGCGGCGAGGTGTTCTAGCCAAAGCCGCGAGGACTCCGAGCAGCACCACAACGGATGCGCGCGGCTCAGGGAGAAGGAGCCCTTCAATCCGAACTCCACTTCTACCGGGAAGAAACGCCGGAGAGGGAGCCTGGTTCGTGTACCCGACATCCGGCGGTCCCGCCTCGCTCGACATGACGATGCCCATTGTTCCGTCTGGAGTCGGGTCCAGTAGTACGTAGAGCTCGAGGATGGTCCCGAAGAAGTCGACGCCGGCGCCGGGCAGGTCGAACTCGAGAAGGTAGGTGGGTGTCGAGTCGCCGAACAGAGCCGTCGAACCGAAGAGGCTCATCGTGAGAAGCGAGGTGACATCGAGCTCGAGCGAATCCCCTACTCCGTTTCCGTTCACCAGGTCGGCGGCTGCGCGAGTGCTCCAGCCCCGAAGCGTGAAGCTCATATTCCCGAAGCAAGGAGTCGTGAAGCGGATAGGAAGTATAGCACCCCTTTCTCCCTAATAAGACCATCGATTTTCGGCTGTTGAGAGCTGGCAGTCGGGGAATCTGGGGGCACGCGGGCAGCCGAGCAGCTGCAAAGGGCCCCTCAGAGCGGCGGGAGGACGAGG
>JAAELY010000412.1 GCA_024226335.1 bacterium | reverse complement strand
GTAGTAGGTGTGCCCCATTCGGGTGCGGTAGAAGTCGCTCATCGCTTCACCTCGTTCCAGAGTTCCATCTGTCGCTGCCAGTCGGGCTCGGCCACGATGGGTCGAAGTTGCCGCTCGCTGATCGGATCGCGGCCCGTGGTGACCAGCGGCAACTCCAAGATCGCCGCCTGAATCGCGGGCGCGAGGAGCAGGAGGTTCGCGATCTGTGTGACGCGAGCCCGGGTCAGCGCCATCGCATGGGCGGCATCGGCCATGTCGCGGAGTTCACCGGCGCGGATCATCGCGTCGATCTTGTGAGCCAGAGCCAACATCTTTGCGACTCGCGGAATCCGCCCCGTGGGCGCGGCTGTGCGCCGTGGTGCGGGCTTCGCGCCGAAGTCCACCGTGTGGACGGTCCTGGCAACAGCGGCCTTCACGGCGAAACCTCGGCGGCAAACTCGCCGAATCCTGCGAGTCTCCAGGTGATCGCCAGTTCATTGCCGTCGTAGTCGATTCGTTCGATCAGCAGGTGCATCACACGTTCCCGTTCCTGCGTGAGCAGAACGTCCCAGATTGGGTCGAAGGCTTCTAGCGCCCGAGTCAGATCGTCGCGGTCGATGCTCTGCGCCTTGAGGTCGGCCAGTTCAGTCTTGATTTCAGCCTGTCG
>JAAELY010000411.1 GCA_024226335.1 bacterium | reverse complement strand
TCGAAAGCGAGGGCTTGCGTGATCTCGCGCGAGCGCATCATGGCAAAGCTGGTCGAGTCGACGAACGAGTACTCGCGCTCGTCGCGGCGACGGAGCCACGCGAGAGCTTCCTCTTCCAGATCATCTTCCACCCTGAGGACCGTGACCCGCTCCGAACGGTCTACGGCATTGAGGAAGTCGACAGCCGAGGAGTGTCCCATCCGCCGCCGAAGAAACGTCCAGGTCTCGCCCCGGAGGTGATTCGTGGTGACGAGCCTGGAGTCTGCGTGCTTCTTCAGCAGCCCGACGGCCTGGGTGTGATGAGGGTCCCTGCGATTGCGCAATGCCACCCAGAACGACGTATCGACGAAGATCACCGATAGACGACCTCGTCGATAGCGACCGGCTCGAAATCGTCAGCTCCTGCCATCGCCATCAGGGGGTCCGCGTCCAGCGGAGCCGCAGGTGTCGTGGGTGCGCTTGCGAGACTCTCCTTGAGCAACAGGAGTGCGCACTGGCCGGCCGCGAGACCGCGCTGCTGAGCCTCGTCCTTCAGCCGGCGCTCCAGTTCCGATTCGATTTCCAGCGTCAAAGTCATGGTCGCCCCACTTAATTCAAGGTTACCATGGGCCGCGATCCTGCGCATGAAGCCACGTAAGAGTTCGATTGCCTCACGCCGGCAGCTCTTGACGAGTCATCGCCGCTCGCTCCCACTTTGGCGCCATTCCTCGAGGTGTCATCGACACTCGATTGCACCTTGACGCCGGTACCCGACCTTCAATCGACGCTCGTTCGCACCTTGGCGACGGTACCCGGAGCGCGATCGACGCTCGTTCGCACCTTGGCGACGGTACCCGAAGCGCAATCGACGCTCGTTTGCACCTTGCCCGCGGTTCCCAAGACGCGATCGACGCTCGCTCACAGGCCGTCGGTGATTCGCGCCGACCAGATCGGTGCTCGTTCACGGCTCCGGAGCCCGCGCGCTAACCGCTGGCAGCGCGGAGTGGAGGATCTGAAGGTCCGGTGGCGGGGTTCCCGCCCGATTCGCGTATTAGCAGGGTGTCCACTCACCAACACAACGAAAGGAGCCATCATGAAGTTAGGAGACGTCTTGAAGAAGGAGCGAGAGAAGAAGGGCGTGTCTCTCGAGGTGGCCGCGGAACGGCTGGGCCTCGGCGTGGACCGGTATATCGCGATCGAGGCGGGCGAGAGTGCCGACTTCGAGTCCGCGGCGTCGCTGGTGCTGCAGTTCAACGAGATGATCGGCGGGCAGGT
>JAAELY010000410.1 GCA_024226335.1 bacterium | reverse complement strand
GCTAGGAGCCTGCGCCGTAGGATGAATTAGCGACGTTTCCCTCGGGCATCTTGCAAATTCGAAGGCTCATAATTCTAGAAATCGGGTAGGTGCGCGGAAGAAGCGGAGCTGGTTGCCGACCACAAGGTCGGTCCGTTCGGAGAACACGCGTTCGGCTCGTCTGGCACTGAGACGCTGCTGTCGAACGCGTAGTGTTCCTTTATTAGATCGTCCCGAATTCACGCAGCTTCTCGGTAGTAATAGTTGAGTAAGCCACCGAGCCGCTCCCGCCTGACCAACGGGCCATCGGCCGCGTGATTATTGGACGGCTGGACAAACACACCGCCAAGACCCTGATGCGGGCGCTCTGCATGGTAGTGAGCCATGTACTCGCCGATGAGTTCTCGCAGGTGCGCTTCACCCAGCGGGATAACGCGGTCGAGGCACTCCTCTTTGATCGAGCGGATGAAGCGTTCGATGAACGCGTTCAGGTTGGGACTGCGGCGCGGCAGGCGAACAGGTTTCGCTCCAGCGTGCCTGAGCATGGCCCGGACACTGGCAGTGAAGATCGGATCGCGATCCATGATGAGGTGGGTCTTGCCCAACAGGAATCCATCCAACGCGTCG
>JAAELY010000409.1 GCA_024226335.1 bacterium | reverse complement strand
GCTTCGCCCTGGGAGCAGCACAAGACCGAGTTGCGCGAGGCCATGGTGCGGGAAGCTGCGACCCGCTTCGGCGTGCCGTTCGTGTTCGTGAATCTGGTCGGTGGCAATGACGAACTGGTCTTCGACGGAACCAGTTTCGTGGTCGACGCAGAAGGCCGTGTCACCCAGCGTCTGAAACGTTTCGAATCGGATTTTGCGATCGTCGAGCCCTTTGCGAAGGGACGCACTCCGGCCGCGCCGGTCGAAGAAGACATCGAACTGCTCGAGCGCTCGCTCGTGCTGGGCATTCGCGACTACCTGCACAAGCTGGGCATGCGCTCGGCGGTGATCGGACTTTCGGGTGGTATCGACTCGGCGGTCACCGCGCATCTGGCGGCCAGGGCCCTCGGTCCAGAGAATGTGTTTGGCGTTCTCATGCCCGGTCCGTTCTCGTCGGAACACAGCGTGAGCGACGCGGAAGCTCTGGCCGAGAACCTGGGCATCCAGCAGCGCATTGTGCGCATCGACTCCATCTACAAGGACTACCTGGAGCAGTTCGCGCATCTCTTTGGTCCCGAGGAAAGCTACGGGCTGACCCAGGAGAACATCCAGGCGCGCATCCGCGGCTCCCTGCTCATGGCGGTGAGCAATCACGAAGGTTGCATCGTGCTGGCCACGGGAAACAAGAGCGAGCTATCGGTGGGCTACACGACACTGTACGGTGATCTGGTCGGTGGGCTGGCCGTGATTGGTGATGTGCTCAAGCGCGACGTGTATCGACTGGCGCGTCACGCCAATCGCGACGGCGAACGCATTCCCGTCAATACGATCGAAAAGCCGCCCTCGGCCGAACTCGCGCCCGATCAGCAGGACACCGATTCGCTACCGGCTTACGACGTGCTCGATCAGATCCTGGAGCAGGCGATCGAGCAGGGCTTGCCCGCCGCCGACATCGTCCCGCCCGCCGGGACCACAAGCGAGACGGTGGACTGGGTGCTGCGACAGGTCGACCGCAACGAATACAAGCGCCGC
>JAAELY010000408.1 GCA_024226335.1 bacterium | reverse complement strand
CGACGAGACGGACCTCGGCACCGCTGGCAGGTGTCCCGTCCATGGCGACGACCTGGCCCGTCACCCGGACTCCTGCCGGAAGAACGATCTCGACCGTGGCACCCTCCGGACCCAACTCCACGGTCTTCGAGGTGGGGACGCGATCCGAGGTATGGACGTCGATCGTCACCGTTCCAAGCTCCAACCCACTGAGAACAAAGCGTCCGCTGGAGTCTGTGTTAGTAATCTCGCCAGAGGAGTAGCGCGTCCTGGCCGGGATTGGGCTCGTCACGCTCGCCTGAGCGGTTACCCGCGCGCCCTGGATCGCGAGCCCTCTCTCATCGACGACCCGGCCAGTGACGCGCCCGCCCTTCTCCAGGACGATCTCGAGGTTCTCGCGGCGCTCGCCCGGGAGCCAGTTCAAGCTCGGTGCGGGACTCACGGTACCCCTCCGCAGACAGTTCGATGGCGATCCTCCCGGGCGCCAATCCCTCCAAAAGGAAACGTCCTTCGTTGTGGGAGCGATCCTCTTCGACATTCGCAACAAGGCGATCGGAACCGTTCTGGGATACGTTGGCACCATCTCCCAAACCACAGCTGAGCCCCGAGGATTTCTCGCGCCCGCTCTTCTTGCAAACGCTGTAACAATCCTCCTCTTTCACAATCATCCGAGCGGGGATCCAAGTCCTTCGCAGGATGACATCGAGTTCACCAAGCGCATGGTAGCCGCTGGCAAGGTTCTCGGAATCCAAGTTCTCGACCACCTCGTCATGGGAGAAACCCCGCCATGGGTGTCCCTTCGGCAGGAAGCTCTCTGTCTCTTCGAAAACCAGCCCCTGGGGCTTAGCGTTAGTCTTTCTGCGTTGCTATCGAAAGGCCTATACCCCAAAAAGACACTCCAGGCCATTCTTTGTTGAATCGAGCGCGCGATTGAGCAGGCGGTGCCCGTCTACGCTCCGAAGGCATTCGGAACAACGTGGGTCCGTTTCCACTCCGTCGCGTCGATGGAATCCTGGCCATCGATGATCGGCAGACCGTTCTCGCGCTCCCAGCGCTTCAGCTCCAGAGGTCGGGTCAGCATGACCTTCGCGACTTGTCTCACCGCGCGGAGCAGATTGGACAACGAGCGTCGCGTGAGCGGATCGGCGGCTGCGTAGCGGCGTACGATCGTCTGGAAGTTTTCGGCGGGCCGGCCCGTGACCTCTTCGACGACGTTGGTAGTTTCACCGGCCGCGAAGGTGCCGCGACGGTACTCACGGAGATAATGGACGACCTGAGTCTGCTCGAAGGGAGCTCGCTTGCCTCCGGCCCTGATCGACTTGAGCGCCATCCGTTCGGAAGCCTCTTGATACCGTACTTCGCGACCGAGGACTTCGCTAAACACGGCCGCGATGTCTTCTATAGTCAGGACCTTCGGTCCGGTGGGCCGCAATGTTCGACCGGCATATGGCGCCGGGTTGCCGAGCACGCCGGCGGCCACGCGACCGATATCCTCGTTCGAAACGAGGGCCGTCGCTCCGTGGCCGAGTGGGAGTCTGAGAACGCCGAGCTGGGCAGCTATGCCGAGTCCGGCCATGATATTATCAGCGAAGAAACCGACGTTGATCACGGTATAGTCGACCTCCGGAATCCAACCGAGCAGTTGATCGACCAGATAGGTACGCCTGGTCATCAGCGACGGATGGCTTTCGCTCGCCAGCCACTGCCCGATCGCCATCACGTGCTCGACGCCTTCCTCTTGCGCGGCGACGGCGAAGTTTACGGCGTGATCGAGATAACTGTTGGTTACCGGGGCAATGAGGTGGGCGCGCTGCACGCCCTTCATGGCCATTCGTAGATCGCGAATACTGCTCATATCGCCGATAACGACTTCCGCGCCGGCGGCGCGCAGCTCAGCTGCACGATCGTCGTCTCTTCGGACCATGGCCCGCGTCTGGACGACGTCGGAATATCGCTCGGTCAGAGCGAGGACGGTTGGGCGACCGGACTATAATCATACCGACGAAATGGCCCACTTTCCGGCGAATCGTTTGCTATACCTGTATCTCGCGGACGAACCCCTTAGAGTGATGATTCTCGCGAATGTGGCTGCTACCCCATTTCGGAGCCGACGGAACGCTCCCCCGATCCCGACGCCCCCGTCTCTCGGCTGTCGGGCTGCAGAAGCAGTGAGCCACGGTCGGCGGCAGCCATCCAGTCGG
>JAAELY010000407.1 GCA_024226335.1 bacterium | reverse complement strand
TCTGCTCCGTTCGGGCTCGGTGCGTCTGCCAGTTCGATAGAGCGCGCAGGTAGACCCCGAGCACGGCCGTACACAGATCGGGGTCGTAGGCGAGCCAGAGACGGAGGGGATAGGGCAGCGAGAGAACCCACTGTCGTACCGCGTTGGGTCTCGACCTCGATTGGACGTCCCAGGGCGTCGTGACCGATACGTACCGAATTGCCCAGCGCGTCGACGATCCGGATCAGGTTGGTTCCCGACGGGTCGTACTCGAATCGGGTCGTCCGGGGCGCACCGCCGCCTTCCTCTGTGTACTCGCGGGTCTCGATGCGATTGCCAAACACGTCGTAGTCGTGCTCTCGCAACACTTCGAACGAGCCGTCGACCTCCGCAAGCTCTGCCTTCAGATTTCCGCGCGAATCGTAAGCCAGTCGCTGTTCGTTGCCATTCAGATCTACATGGCTACCCGCCTGGCCGAACGCGTTGTACTGAGTCCAGGTTTCGGTGTCACCGACACGGTTCTGCCGAGACAGGATGTTCCCGTCGTCGTCGTAGCTTGCTGTGGTCTCGAATCCGAGACCGTCGATTTCCTTGGTCTGCTCCTGGCCGCCTCCCTCGTGCTCGTAGCTTCGCACGACCCCGCGTGCTGTTTCGTGACGTTTGAGGTTGCCCGACCAGTCGTACTCCAGGACCTCAGTCGCACCGTTGGGGTGCGTCACTACCGTTTGACGCCGGAAGTAGTTGTACGAGAAGGTCGTGACTTCGCCCGCGGAGCTTTCGTGCCGGTAGACGGTATCGTTCTCGTAGTATTGAAACTCCATCCAGACGTCGCCCTCGGGATTGGCGTCGCGGCTCTCGGGACGGATCGCGTATAGGAAGTATAGCACCCCTGTCTCCCTAGCTCAGGGATGGGACTTGCGACTCGAAACCCCACGAGGTAGATCTCGAACGAGCCCGCCAGAGGAGGGACTGAGTTGCGCAGAGAGATTTTTTCCGACGAACACCTGGAGTTTCGCCAACAGTTCCAGCGTTTTGTGAAAGCAGAGGTCGAGCCCCATATCGGCGAGTGGAACGAGGCCGGGATCACGCCGC
>JAAELY010000406.1 GCA_024226335.1 bacterium | reverse complement strand
CGAAAACGAAGTCTCGACCTGTCTGGGTGGCGGAATTGCAGTTCCGCACGGGGAGATCGATGACGCCGACGGGATGCTCGGCGTGATGGCGATCAGCCGCGACGGTCTCGGGTTCGAGACGCCCGATTCTGAACCGGTGCATTGCATGGTGCTGCTTGCGACGCCGCGCGGCGAGCGGGATCGGCATCTGGAAGTGCTGGCGGCACTCGCGCGAACGATCGGTGGCGATCCCGTAATCCAGCAGCAGTTATTCTCGGCGCGCAGCGCAGCTCACGCCTACGAGATTCTCCACGGCGAGGCCACCGAGGATTTCAACTACTTCCTGGAAGATCACTCCAGGTCCAGCGTCTGATCCGAATGGAAAGTCCGCGGTCGCCGGTCCGGAATCCGACCCGGCAACCGCGGTGTCGAGCGACTAGTAGCGACCGCGGCCGCCACCACCGCCGCCGCCGCCACCACCACCGCCACGCGGTTGGCGTTCATTCGCTTCGTTGACGCGCAGAGCGCGTCCGCCCATGTCTTGCCCGTCCAGCGCTTGTTGCGCCGCACTCGCGCCGGAATCCTCTGCGAATTCGACGAATGCAAAACCGCGCGGGCGGCCTGTTTCGCGATCAGTAATGACATTGACCGATTCAAGTTCCCCATGGGCACTGAACAGGTCTCGGAGTTCGTCCTCCGTCGCGGAGAACGGGATATTGCCTACGTACAGCTTCTTGGCCAAAAACACACCCTCGTCGCGTCTATGTCGCTGTAACCAGGCGCGACCAATGCCGAGTTCGAACCGGACCGTCCGGTGCCGAGTCTCATGCAAAAACAAACAACCGCCGAACACCGGCCAGATTACCGGATACATGGAGGGAAAGGCAGACGGGGATGCGGGGGGAGAGGAATCGGCAGTGTGCAAGAGGAGCCCTTCGTCCGCGAGGATAACAGAAAAGCCGATCCCGCAACCGGGTTTCCTGAGCCGGATCCGAGCCGAAAAGAGCCTGCTAGCCCTGATCCGTCGTACCGCCTCGCGAGCCGAAGGCGGTTTTCGCCGAGGCAGTATGACGGATCAGGGCTAGACGCCTCTCCTGCCGTTTCAGAGGTTGTAGCCGGTTTCCTCGTGCTGTGAGATGTCCAGCCCGCGGGTTTCATCCTGCTCATCGACCCGTAGACCGAGCACGGCGTCCACGATTTTCAGGATCGCGTAGGACGCCACGACCGTGTACACGATCGTGATCAGCGCAGCCGTAAATTGCGCAGCGAACTGCGCCCCGATATCGAGATCACCCTGGTTCCCTCCGAAAGAAGCCGAGGCCAGGAAGGCGACCATGATCGTGCCGATGAACCCGCCGACGCCGTGAACACCGAAAACGTCGAGGGAATCGTCGTAGCCAAAGCGGCGTTTGATCGAGGTCGAAGCCCACCAGCACAGGCCGCCCGATGTGACTCCGATCAGCGCCGCGCCCATCGGTCCGATGAAGCCCGATGCAGGCGTAACTGCTGCCAAACCCGCAACGGCACCCGTCGCCAGACCCAGAACGCTGGGATTTCCGTAGCGAATCCACTCGATGACCATCCAGGTCAGGGCGGCTGCCGATGCTGAAGTATGCGTCGCGATCAACGCCATGGCGGCATCGCCGTTGGCGGCCAGCGCACTGCCCGCGTTGAATCCGTACCAGCCAACCCAGAGCATTCCCGTGCCGGTTACCGTCATGGTCAGGTTGTGTGGGGGCATTGCGGTCTTCGGGTATCCGCTGCGCGGTCCGATTACGATGCAAGCCACCAGGGCTGCGACACCCGCGGTGATGTGCACCACGATGCCGCCCGCGAAGTCGAATACCCCCATATCACCGAAAAAGCTGCCCGCGCCTCCCCATGTCATGTGGCAGATCGGCAGATACACGACGACCAGCCAGATGCCGGAGAAGGCGAGCATGGCCGAGAACTTCATGCGCTCGGCGAAAGCGCCGACGATCAGGCCCGGTGTGATGATGGCGAAGGTCATCTGAAACGCGAAGAAGAGCGATTCGGGAATCGATCCCGACAAACTGCTTCCATCCACTCCCGCCAGGAACGCGCGGTTCAATCCTCCGACCAGCGAGTTGAGGCCAAAAACGCCCTCCTGCATGCCAGTACTGTCGAAGGCCACGCTATAGCCGAAGAACAGCCAGAGGATGGATACGAGTGCTGTGATGGCAAAGCACTGCATCAGAACCGAGAGCACGTTCTTGGAACGCACCAGACCTCCGTAGAAGAGCGCCAAACCGGGAATCGTCATGAATAGCACCAGAGCGGTGGCCACCAGAATCCAGGCGGTATCGCCACTATTCAGTTCATCCGCGGCAGTAGCGACGGACGGCATTGCGGTCAGGCCGCATAAGATCATCGAGGAGATCATGCGTGAATTCGTCATGAGGATTTCCCTTCCGTGCGGCGTTATACCTGATCTGGTCCCGAAAGAGGAAGTGGGAATCCGGGACCCGCTGGCGGGGGGCTCTGCTACCCTGCCAGCGATGGCGTGTGAGACAGGACCGAACGATCGACTCGCGTCTCGGCTCGCTCGGACCGGGGCAGAGATGCGCAATGCATTGCCCGCTGTATTCCGGGGAACGGCTTCTGCTCGCGAGTACGCGCTCCTGTATCTCTCGCTTCTGCTCGGCTACGTGGCCTATCAAGCCTTCAGCTGGCCGATCATCGCGGTGGATACCGACCTCTGGTACCACCTGAATGCCGGTCGCTTCATTGTGCAAAACGGAGCCCTGCCGCGAAGCGCGTTTTTCTCCTTCCTGGAGCCGAGCCCGCACTGGCTGGACTACTACTGGTTGTCGCAGGTGCTGTTCAACGCCGTCCACGCGCTGGCGGGATATCCCGGACTGATTGCCCTGCGCGCGCTGGTCCTCTTGGGTACGCTGGGTCTGAGCCTGGCGTTGCTGCGCTGTGGACGTGCTCGCGGCGGGCTGGCGTCTGGTGCGTTCATCTTTACGCTCGTCGCACTCTTCCTGATTCCTCGCTTCAATGCGATCCGCCCGCATGATTTCAGCTATCTGATGATCGCTCTTTGTCTCTTTCTCCTGGAGACCCGTCGTCAACTCTGGCTATTGCCGATCGCATCTCTGGTCTGGGTGAATCTGCACGGTGTCGAGTACCCGGTCATGGTGCTGATCGTCGGGGCCTACCTGGGTGGCTGGCTGCTCGATCGAATGCGGGGTACGAAACTCGAAGGCGAGATCGCCACCCGCGACCTGGGCTTTGCCGGGCTCGCGATCGCTTGCGTGCTGCTGACGCCGCACGGGTTCGCACTGATTCTCTCGCCATTTACGGATACGACGTTTGCATCGCAGTACATAGAAGAACTGCGACCTACGGACCTGGGTTCACTCGCCTCGTTCAAAATCGAGAATCTGCTCGTGAGTCGCGAAACCCTCTTGAGTGCTCTGCTGGCGCTTTCGGCTGTGGCGGTTGTGCGCAATGCGATGCGCGGTGGGTTGCGACCGAGTCACCTGATTCTGTGGGTCGGGGGAGTTTTTCTGCTCTTGCGTATGCGTCGTTTCTCCAGCGAGTTCGTGTTGCTTGCACTGCCGATGCTCGCGAGTCTGCGAGCACCTTCGGCGGGCACTTCCACGTCGCCCAGTCTATTGCTCGTTGGATTGTTCGCGCTGCTCGCGCTCCTGCCCTTTCGCTACGTGCGGGGCTTCTTCGACACAGGCTGCTCCTTCCCGCTCTGCTCGCGTTCGCTGCCCAGCGGTGTCGTGGCCTTTCTAGATCGAGTGGGGGCGCGAGGCGATGTGCTGCATCACCCCAATGACGGCGGCTATCTGGAGTGGAGGCTGTTTCCCCGGCAGAAGCTATTCGTCGACATGCAGACACCGTTTCTGTTCAGCGACGCGGCCGTGTTTGCCGCCGATCAGAGTTTTCAGGATCCAGTCGCTCTGGCCGACACACTGACTCGCTATCGACCGGGCTTTGTCGTTGCCCCAAGGCGTCTGACGCACTTTGGCCGGATGATCGACAGGTATCCGAATTACGTGCCGGTTTTCGTCGATGACGAAGCTGTACTCTTCGCCGACGGAAACGCTCGATCGGATCTGGTAGAGCAGTTTGGGCTGCAAGCCATCGATCCGTTTCGGCTTGAGGTAAAACCGAGCGACGATCCGTCCCGCTGGGCACGGGCGCTCGAAGAGTTGCAGCTCGTGAACCAGATCCATCCCGAAGCCGTGCGCACCGCGATCTTCGAAGGAGCACTGGCTCTCCGGTCCGGTGACGCGGAAACGGCTCTGGCGAGAGCTGACGGGGTGATCGCCTTGCAGTCGACGCGTCCCGAGGGGTACCGCTTGCGCGGTGACGCGCTGTTCCAGACCGGCCGAATAGCGGAAGCGAGCCACGCGTACGAGTTGGCGCTGGACGAGTTGCGCGGCGAGACGCCGCCGGTCGAGCGCCAGCGCAACTACGTGAATCGACGGCTCTTTGCCTGTTACACGAAGCTTGGAAAGCCGGAGCCAGCCTATCGCGCCCTGAAAAGAGCCGTTCCCGACGTCTATTCTGCCTCGGTCGACTTCCGGCAGTTGTTTTCGCTGGCCAATGCGGCGCGCGAAGTCGGCCAGATCGCGGAAGCGCGAACGCTGCTGGAGTTTGCGCTACTCAAGACACCGGCGGGCGCTAGCGAATTTCGCGCCCGCATTCGGGCGGCACACGCCGAACTGGAAGACGATCAGTTCGGCGAGTAGACCATCGGGATGCCGTTGTTTCCGGCCGGGATGTAGACGGTCGTATGGTTGGGCGACTCGGCCATCTTCAACTGCGCCTGGATGGCCTCGTGTTGCAGGTAGTTCCGCGAGAGTGTCGTGTTGATGATGCGCTGCGCCTCGGCGATGCCCTTGGCTTCTTCCACGCGGATCTCCGCATCGCGCTGAGCGATCAGTTTCTGCGTCGCCTTTTCTTCGAGTAGTTGCGATGCGGCGAGCTTGGCTTCAACCGCCGCAGCAACGCTGGTTGGGTAGTTGATATTGCCCACGACCAGACTCACGAGTCGGAAAGGCGATCCCTTCAGGTGATGTTCCAGTCTCTGCCGGACTTCATCTGCCACCTTCGAGCGATGGGCCTTTACCTCGCGGCTGTCGTACTGCTGCACAGCCTCGCGGACGAAGGTGCGAAAAGGCTCTCTCGCGAAACGCTCGTACCACTCCAGGCCCCCATACTTCAGGATGACGTCCTCGACGCTATTCTCCGAAACGCTGACGATGGCGTGGAAGCGAAAGCCGATGTTCAGGTCGTCCTTAGCCAGGATCTTGAATTCTTCAGTGTAGGTCCTGGGTCGCAGGTCCACGTTGATTATGGAATTTCGAAACAGGGATACTCCGTAGTTGGCCGGACCTTTCACGACCCCGCGAAATCCTCCCTTGCCGAAGAAACGCGGTTGTTCAAAGACATAACCTTCGTAGCCAGCGGGTGTGGACGGGTTCGAGCAGGCCGCCAGGATGCTGGACAGCGCGCACAGTACGAGAACGGAAGACATTCGTGTCATCAGGAACCTCACGCCCTACCCATCGGTGCGAACCGCTCGTGCCTGAGTTCTGCGTGGTTTCCGAGGGGAATCCCCGGCGATCTTTCGCCGCCGTGGCACTGGAGTGAGAAACTCGGGCTAGCTGCGCAGCTTGCGGAAATCCGGCGTACGTTTCTGCATGAACGCGCTGATGGCTTCGATGTTCTCGGGTGAACCGGCTTGCGCCATCATGCCCTCGTCTTCCGCCTTGCGCGCAGCTTTGATTCCGGCGCGATGCGCGACCATCAAGGTTCGTTTCGTGGCGCGCAGTGATGAGACCGGATGCTTCGCGATTTCCCGGGCCTTGGCGAGCGCCGCCGTCAGAAGTCCCTCATCGGGGAACGAGCGAGCAGCGATGCCGGTTTCGACGGCGCGCTTCGCGTCGATCCACTCAGCGGTATAGAACAGCTCGGCGGCTCGCTGGGTGCCGATCGCGGCCTGGAGCGTGTAACTGCTGGCCGCTTCGGGCACCAATCCCAGGCTGACGAAGGGCAGGCGAAGTCGCACGCTCTCGCCCACGTAGACGATGTCGCAAGCGAACAGGAACGTCGCGCCGATTCCCACGCCCACGCCGCGGGCCGCGGCCAGAAGGGGCTTGTCGAATGCGAACAGGGCGTCCATACACGCGTAGTAGCCGCTGGCCTGACCGTCTTCGCGCGGTTCGGACGATCCTGCGAAAGCCGTCAGGTCCTGACCCGCCGAGAAATCCTTTCCCGCGCCAGTCACGACCACCACCGCGATGTCGTCGTCCTGCCTCGCATTCTCGAGCGCGCTCGTGAGTGCGTCCCATTGCGGATCGTTGAAGGCGTTCTTCTTGCTCGGGCGGTTCAGCGTCAGAAGCAACACTCCGTCACCGGGCTGTTGCAAAACGGGTTCTTCACTCATCGAGACCTCCGTTGTTCCAACAAGTCTACTCGTCTTCCGGGGCTTCTGCTCTGTCGAGATCGAGCAGATGGGGATCGAGCAGAATGCGTTTGCAGAACACGGACAGGCGATCGCGAACGAGTGCGAAGGAGTCTGAGGGAAACGCGCCCGCCCGCATCGGAGCCCGTCTTACGGGAGAGGCTCTGGACTCCGACGGCGACGGGCGCGTACCCACACAGCATGAAAGGAGCGCAAGAAGAGAGATGACGCGCGAGAGCTTCCGTTTCCGAGGTTGAGCTACAGCATCCGGTCGCGCGTCCAGTTTCAGCATCCGTATCCACAACTCACTCAATGCCCTCGGATAGAGCAAGGCTCATGCCAGGTCGAAAAGCGAGTTGGTGGTGGGCTGGGACGTGGACTCGTCCTTGAGGAGGGGATTGACGGGTCTTTGAGCGGGGATTCAGCGACGCCTGGTGTCAACCCGGAGATACGCTGTCAACTCGAAGTGACGAAGAAGCGGGTTCGCTAGATTTCTCGCAGCCCGTAGGCCTTGATCTTGCGCTGAAGCATCTGGCGGGTGATGCCCAGTGCTGCGGCCGCCTTGGTGGCGTTGCCACCGTGTTGCTGGAGGACGCCCGAGATGTACTCGCGTTCGAAGGCCTGGCGAACGTCGCGCAGTTTGCCGTCGCCCTTGGGCACGGACACCGAAACATCGTTGGGGGCGACGACCTTTTCCGATAGTTGAGGCAGAAAGATCAGGTCGTTCTCCTGGGCCAGTGCGACCGCACGCTCCAGTTCGTTCTCCAGTTCGCGAACATTCCCGGGCCAGGAGTAGCCGGCCAGTTTTTCCATGGCCTCGGGGGAGATTCCGCGTACCGACTTGCCCAGCCGAGCCGTTGCTTTGTGCAGGAGATGGGCAGCCAGTTGCGGGACATCTTCACGGCGATCCCGCAGAGCCGGAACCTTGATCGGAAACACGGCGATCCGGTAGTACAGATCTTGCCGGAAGCGCTTTTCTTCGATCTCTTCGAGGAGATCGCGATTGGTCGCAGATACCACTCGCACGTCAACACTTCGGGGCGTGGTCTCGCCGACTCGTCGGATCTCGCCTTCCTGAAGCGCGCGCAGCAGTTTGACCTGCATTGCGGGTGTTGTCTCGCCGATCTCGTCGAGAAAGATCGTCCCCCCGTTGGCGGCTTCGAACAGGCCCATGCGATCGGAAGTCGAGCCGGTGAAGGAGCCCTTCTTCGAGCCGAAGAGTTCGCTTTCCAGAAGTTCTCCCGGCATGGCGCCACAGTTCACGGTGATGAAGGGCGCTTCCTTGCGGGGCCCGTTGTAGTGGATCGCGCGTGCGATCAATTCCTTGCCCACGCCGGTCTCGCCTTCGACCAGCACCGAAATCGGTGAGGGGATCGCGCTTTCCACGAGATCGAGCACCCGTTTGGTCGCGGCGCTATTGCCCACGATCTCGCTGAAACGCTCGTTGTGCACGCGTTCGCGTTTCAAACCGGCGACTTCGCGTTCCAGGCGTTGCTCCGAGCTGCGTAGTTTGGTGTAGGTCTGTGCGTTTTCCAGCGCGATTGCGAGCGATCCGGAGAGCGCGTCCCAGAAGTCCAGGTCCTGCTCGTCGAATGTGCCGTCGATGCAGTTGACGACTTCGGCGACCCCGATCACGGCCTTTTCACTGCGCAGAGGCACACAAATCAGATCGCGTGTCTGTGTACCGGTGTTCTGGTCGACGCCCGCGTAGAAGCGCTCGTCATTGCTCACGTCGGTGATCAAGACGGACTTGCCATCGCGCAATACGGCGCCCGCGATTCCCTGTGCGATGGGAAACCGCGTCTTCTGTAGGCTCTCTTCGACTTCGGGGAGGGCACCGCGGGCAACGGGGAAGTGGAACTCCTTGCCGTCTTCGCTGACCAGCAGGATGGCTACACCCTCGGCGTTCAGGACTTCCTTCGTGCGCGTGAGGACCAGGTCGAGCAGTTCATTGAGGTCCAGCTTCGAGGAGAACGCGCGGCTCAGCTCCAGGAGCAGCGCGAACTTGCTGGAATCACTTCGCGTGCGCACGGACATCTGGAACCTCTCGTTCAAGTGAAGCGCGTAAGAGAGCGTCGTTTATACTAACACTCCAGCGTTGGAGATCGGCCAAAAACTGGTAACTCGAGTGTCCCGAGCAGGATTTGCGCATCTGATGTGCAGTTGATCTGCCGCCCGAACGCAAGGCATGTGCGCGAATGCGCATGCGCCGAGTTGCCTACTTGCTTTCGAAGGTCCAGACGCCCGTCCACTCTGCGGGTGGTTCCTTTTCCAGGATATGCACCCGACCCAGGAGCATTTCGCAGCCCGCGTCTTCGCCGCGCACCGAGATGGCGGAGGCCAGGGCCTGTCGCGCTTCTGCCCAGTTGCCCGCGCGGTAGGCACGCAGGGCGTCTGCGTACCAACTGTGGAATTCGATGTCCATCGGGTCGAGAGCATCGCGTCCCAGAATCTCGTAGATGCGAACGCCTTCTCGGCGACCCTTGACGCGAATCGTGTCGAGTTCGCGTCGCAGAATCCCATCAGAGATTTCATCGACTAGATCCGAACTCGCGATGATCTCGGTGCCGTAGTAGCGGTTGAGGCCCTCGAGCCTGGAGCACAGGTTCACGCCGTCACCGATCACCGTGTACTGAAAACGCGACTCGCTGCCCATGTTTCCAACCACGACGTCGGCCGTGTGGATGCCGATACCGATGCGCAGGCAATCCATTCCCGAAAGATCGGTGCGCGTTTGATTGAGCTCTTCGAGTGCGCGGCGCATCGCGAGTGCGGTTTCACACGCCCGTATCGGATGGTTGTCGATGGGTAGAGGCGCGCCCCAGAACGCCATCAGCGCGTCTCCGATGTATTTGTCGAGAGTTCCTCCACTCTCCTTCACCAGAGCCGTCATCGGGGCAAAGTACGTGTTCAAGAGCTTTGCGACCTGTGTCGCATCGATCTGTTCCGAGAGTGCGGTGAAGCCGCGGATGTCGGAGAACAGAATTGACAGGCGGCGTGACTCGCCGTGCAGTCGAAACAAATCGGGTTGTCGCACGATCTCGTCTACGACTGCCGGACTCACGTAGGTGGCGAACTGGTTGCGAAGCTCCTGGCTCCTGCGCTCGGAGTTGAGCGCCTGCATGAGTGTGACTCCCAGGTACACGCTGATGAGCGTGAGCGCGGGGTAGGTCAGATTGAACCAGATTGAATACTCCGTGAAAGCCCAGAAGCCTCCGACCACGAGACCTGCGAGCAAGAGGACTGCAATAACGGCTCCACCAAGCGCGCTGCTCATGCGCGGGATGAATGCGCTCAGCAAGACGCCGAAGAAGATGATCAGGACCAGTTCGATGGCCACCAGGGCGTCGCTGCGCCTCACCGCGTCGTTGCTGAGAATGCTGTCGACGATGTTCGCGTGTACCTCGACACCCGGGAACGAAGCGTCAAATGGAGTCGGATGCACGTCCATGATCCCGGGCTCGGTCGTGCCTACGATCAAAATCTTTCCTGCGAGTTCTCCCCTCGGAATCTCGTCCGCCAGGAGGTCCGCGACGGAGTAGTGAGGATAGGTGCGAGCCGGTCCGCGGTAGTTGATCAGCAATCGCCCGCCCGGATCTGTGGGCAGGATGCGCTTGCCCAATCGGATCTCGTGGATGCCGCGAGTGTCGCCGATCACCACGGCCCGCTCGCCCGTCGCCATCTCCGCCACGGCCAGCGAGAGGGAAGTGTAGAGTTCGCCGCCGCAGCTCCCCAGCAGGGCCGAGCGTCGCACCGAACCGTCGAGGTCCTTGATCGCCGAAAAGAAGCCCATGTGGCGCGATGCGCGCGAGAGACTGCTCATATTGGGCTCTACGTCTCGGCATGAGAGCACCGGCAAAAGGCCGGCCGCCGGGAGCCGAGTTACGCGCACCTTCGCCGGTTCGACCAGGTCGAGGGACTCTTCCAGAGTCGCATTGCCCGGTGCAGCCACCTCGTCTCGCGTGCGGAAGTAGAAGCCGAGGATCGCGGTTGGCGCGCCTGCGACCGCGCTTTCCAGGCGCGCGTCCTGGCCGGGTACCCCCGGCTCGCTGAAGACGATGTCCACGCCGATTGCGGCCGCTCCGGCTTCGTTGAGTCGTTCGATCACCTCGGCAATTACGTCGCGACGCCAGCCGAGTTCGTCGATACTGCGCGAATCAAACGCCACAACTCCAACGGATCCAGTCGGTTTTTCTGGACCGCGGAGGTTGAAACGAGCGTCGAGCAGAACCAGTTCGACTCTCTCGAGTCCGGTTGGACGGATTGCGAACAGTGCCAGAAAGACTGCGAGGATCAACAGGCCGACGGCCGTTATGCGGGTGGTTGCGCTCATACTGTGCTCGAGTAGTGCAAGCCCCGTTCCGGCTTTCGACCCGAATTAGCGCACGAAAACGCGCATATCAGGCTTCTGGGTGTCGAAATTGTAGAACTGGAAAATTTTGTAGACCTGCAGGTTCGAACCGATTCCATCCGCGTCCGGGACGACCCCAGGGTGGCCGCGCTGGTCCAATGCGCGCAGCGGGTCTTCGAACCAGTCCTCCTCGTGCAGTGGATCCTCTCCGTTGAGGATCGGATCTTCCGGGGCGGCGTGCGGTTGTAGAGATATTGCCACGGTGATCGGATCGCCGTCCGGAACCTTCGCGGGGTCCGAGCCCGAAGGAGCGACGGTTGGCGCGAGGCCGACCGGCGGATTGCTCACGAGCAGGTCTTCGATGAACAACGGCTTCTGGAAGTCCGCCACCAGCGGGTCTTTTCCGAAGATACTGTTGTCGATGGGATCGTACCCGTCGGGTCGGGTCGATAGCACCAAAACCCTGCCGTCCTCGCCAACTTGCGCGCAGGAACCCATTCCCAGTTCCTCATCGGTTCCGACTTCTGCCTGCAAGGGCCGCACTGTGATGGCGCCATGAGTCACGCACACCAGCGTGCTGAACTCTCCGTTCTTCTCTTCGACCCATACATCGTAGGCCGTGCCTTTCACGCCGATCACGGCCGTGGGAGTGTGCATCTCGACCCGTGAAGGTCCGCCGAAAATCTCACCGATCCAGGCGCGGATATGCCCTCGCATCAGTCGGATAACGGACCGTTTCTCCGGTGCGGCATGCCCGACTGCGAAAGAGTCGAGCACGAGTTCGGTCTCGGCTCCGATGCTGAGCGTCGTGTCATCGTTCATCAAGAGCTTGATCGCGGAATTTTCACCCGTGCGGATCGTGTCGTCGAGTTGCACGTCTCCGTCGAGTCCGGCCGCAGTCCAGCTCTTCTGACCCGCCGGCAGGATTTCGACCGTGCCCGTGACCGAGGCGATAAAGCCCACGGCTTCACCCGCTCGCGCGTTCTGGGCGAGCAACAACAAGCCCAGCAGAACAGCGATGTGCACGATATTGCGTGTCTTCATTTTCGTATCCTCGGGCGAGTTCATTGGAACGAGTAGGTGACCATCATCGAGAAGATCTGGCGCTTGAAAGCGAATCCCTGAACGTTGCTCTTCCAGTTCGTGCTGTGATAGCGGCCCAGGAGCGTGAAGCGATCGTTTAGAGGACGGCTCAGCCCGATGTTGAAGCGCTGCACGCGCTCGTGGCGCGGGCCGGCCGTTGGTTCGATGATTGTCGGATTGTCGAAGCGCCGCACCTCGAGTTCGGCACTGGTCTCGAGCCGGACCTGCGCGGGCATCGGCGCGCGCAGGCTCAGACGGTAGATATTCGAGCGAGAGTCATAGTCCGCACCATGGGTGTCTTCACGGCGTTTCTGATACGACGCAGTGAGCAGTGGTGGACCCCACGATGGCAGTCCAAGTGCATTCGGATCCGGCAACAGAAGACTGTGGTCAATTCCCAGACGGCGAACTTTCCCGTCGTGATCCAGGCGCGGATCGATGGCCTTGTAGAACTCGTCGCGGTTTTCAAAAGACAGGTAGATGCGCGTTTCGTTGGAGCGATTTTCGCGGAAGCGCAGCGCCTGTTTTGCGAAAACACGGCGGTGGTAGTGCTCCGTGTCTTGCCAGGCGGACTCGAGTGAGACCTGCAGATCGGCGTTCAGACGCCTGGCCAAGGCTGCGGATCCGAAAAGCGCGCCGCGACCCGCCTGCACGTCGTAGTTCTTTTGATCGGCGTGGTTTGCCATGAAGCCCACCAGTCCCGCGTGCAGTCGAAATCGCTCCGTTTCGAGCAGCCTCGTGCTGATGCCCGCGCGGACGAAAGCGCGCATGTCGCGCGCGCGTTCGGAGTTCATCAGGGGATCGTCGCCCACGATGTTCGCATTCGAGTCGTACTCCAAACCGGCCGACGCGGCCGCGCGCATGCGGCTCCTGGGCTCCAGCGGATCGGGCAATTGCCTCAGAAATTCCTGTGCCGAGCTGCTCAGAGGTGTTCCATTCGACTGGTCCCGCGCGATTTCGAAGTGCCCTCGCGCCTTCTCCGGATGAGCTTTCAGTTCGAGAAGGCCGAGACGGTAGCTGGCAGCCGCGGCGAGATTCGGATCGAGTTTCTGTGCTGCGCGCAACGCGATTCTGGCTTCAGCGTCCTCGCCGAGTTCCTGCAAGGTGGTTCCCAGGAAGAGTTGCGCCTGCGCATGCTCGGGCTCCGCCTGCAGCACCTGCGCAAAACCCGCTCGGGCCGTGGTCAGCTCGCCGGCGCGATAGTGAGCGAGTGCACGGACGAAGTGCAGATCGTCGTCGTCAGCGTCAGCGCGGGTAGTGGCAAGAAGCAGCTCACTGGCTCTTTGCGCCTGGCCGGATGAGATCAGTGCCAGCGAGTAGAGCCGCACGATGCGCAGATCCTCTGGGGCGAGCTCGGTGGCTCGCTCGAGGAACTCCAACGCGGACGCTAGCTCTCCGAGTCGAAAGGCGTGTGCGCCGCGTTCGTAGGCGACACCCGCGGCGTAGGAACTCGACTCGTTGGCAGCAACCGGCGGGGAAAGTGCAACTAGAATCAGGAGGGTCGTTCCCAGCCGCGCAATACGCGCCCACCTCACCATCACGTGTCGCGACGGGCGGTCCGTTACCATGAAACGTCTCCAGATCTTGCTGAGTTGGATTCTACCAGACACTTGGTAGTAGGGACGACTACAAAGATAGACGCAGGTTGTGCGCAGCTGATTCGCTCATTCGAGGTTCCCTCAGGAACCCACACCGAAGTCGCAGTGCGATCGCGAGGATCGAGACCAGGAACCTTTTCATGTCATGACTCCGCCATCCGTTCGGATGTGATCGCCGTTGATGTGCACTGCGTCTTCCGATGCGAGGAAGGCCACCGCACTCGCCACGTCGGAAGGGGGCCGGTTGATGTCGTCAAAAGGCAGGACCTTGCGCAATAGCGCCGGGTCGAATCCTTCAGGCAGTCGCACGCTCTTGCTCATGGGAGTTTCGACGGAGGCTGGACAGATCGCGTTGCTATTGACGCCCTTGCGCCCGAACTCGACGGCCAGTGCTTTCGTCAAGGCGAGGATTCCGCCTTTCGATGCCGAATACGCGGCCATCCACGCGTGTGCGCCCAGCGCGGCCGTCGATGCCATGTTCACGATTGAGCCCTTCGTTTCAATCAGGTAGGGAAGGGCGGTCTGGCACATCATGAAGGTGCCGCGCAGGTTTACCGCCAGGACGCGATCAAATACGTCCATCGACAGTTCCAGAGTGTGGTCCGCGTGCAGGATGCCCGCGATGTTGCACAAGGCGTTCAACTGGCCGTAGTGCTCGGCCACCTCGTGGACGGTTTTCTGTACGGTGGCCTGGTCCGAGATGTCACAGACCCAGGCATTTGCCTCTCCGCCCGCCTCGCGCACGGCCTTCGCGGTTGCTTCGGCTGCATTTCCGTCGATATCGACACAGGCGATCTTTCCGCCTTCCGAGCCCATGCGCAGTGCCGAGGCCTCACCGATGCCCGATCCTGCGCCGGTCACCAGCACGACTCGATTCTCGAAACGTCTCATCTCCGCTCCTCACTTCGTAGCCTCGCCACGCTGTCTCGTCTGCTCCGAACCCGAGGCGCTTTTCAGCGCGAGCGGCATCATACAGAGGTCAGGCGCTCTGAAGCGTCTTCCGTGGGGCGAGCAGGCCCGGTAGACTGGCGGCGTGTCCGAGTCGTCGATCTCCACTGCTTCGCCCTGGTGGGTGCCGCTCGCCCTGGTTCTGCTTGCGGCTTTGCCGTTTTGGCCGGCCGTGGATGGCGACTTCATCGAGGACGATCGCCCGATCATCCGCGACCGCATCGAACTCCGCGATGTGTCGCACATACCCGAGTTCTTCGGGCAGACCTACTGGCCCGGCGGGCAACAGGGCGGGTTGTATCGACCCCTTTCGGTGTCGAGTTACGCTCTGGATCGGATCCTCTGGGGAGCGGATGCCAGCGGCGGGCCTTCGCGTTTCGGTGTTCACGCCAGCAATCTGATCCTGAACGCGCTGGCGGTCCTGTTGCTATTCCAGATCTTGCGCGCGCGGCTCAGCCTGTGGATCCCGGCCGCCGTGGGCGCGGCACTGTTCGCGGTGCATCCGGTTCATGTCGAGGCCGTATCGCATATGGTGGGCCGTGCGGATCTGGCGATGACGGTGTTCTTTCTTGCGGCGTTCGCGCTTCACTCACACGGCACTGCTGCGCGCGTGCTCGCCGCCGGCTTCTATCTTCTTTCGTGTATGTGCAAAGAGATGGCTGTCGTGCTGCCCGGCCTGCTCTTCGTCGATAGCTGGTTGCGGAGCAAGGACGAAAGTGCCGGTCTGTTCCTGCGGCGGGTCTTCGTCGAACTCACACCCTGCGCATTGGCTCTGGGGAGCTTCATTCTCTTGCGTGGCTGGGTGCTGGGTGCGGCCTCGGTTCCTCCAGTCAGTTTCGCGCTCTACCTACCGGCGCAATACCTGGCGTTCCCCGATCCCGCGCCCGGGGAGGTCCTGCTCACCATGACCCACGCGCTCGGTGAGATCTCACGCCTGTTGATTGCACCGTTCTCGCTCTCCGCGGACTATTCCGGATTCCCGCATAGCACCCGACTCGCTCCCGCAGTGCTGCTGTCCGCGGCGTTGCTGGTCGGCGTTCTGGTGGGCGTCATTCTTGCGCTGCGCCGCGGTCTGCGCAGCCCGTTCTTCTGGCTGGTCTGGTTCGCTCTCACCTGGTTGCCGGTTTCGAATCTGCTCTTTGCCAGCGGTATCGTGATGGCGGAGCGCGTATTGTACTTACCCTCGGTCGCGCTGGCGGGGGTCGTTGGCTCGGTCGCGAGACTGGCACTGGAATCCGATCGCCGCTGGTTGGTGTTGCCAATGCTGCTGATCGCCGGCTTCGCCGCGCTGACTGTGTCGCGCGCGGCGTTGTGGAACGACGCTCGTACGCTCTACGAAGAGACGGTCGTCCGTTCTCGCTACAGCGGACACATCGCGAAGAGCGGGCTGGTCGCGGAGTTGATGCGGGATCAGATGGCCATGCGCGATCCGCAGATGCGCGCCCGCGCCCGGGATCTGGCTCGTGCCTCGGTCGCGCAGCGGGCGACAACTACGAATCTGCGACAACTGGCGGCGCTCGATGAACTGGCGGGCGATGTCGAATCGGCGCTCGCAAACCGCACGGCGCTCTACCACGTGAATCCGTCGGATCTGGAGAACCGCGCCGGTCTGTTGCGCGGCCTCGATCGGCTGATCGCGCGACACGAGTCCGAAGGAGACACCTACGAAGCATTGCGCCGCGCCGGTTCGGGGTATCTGGTCGCCCAGCAGACGCGGAGTCCACGGCTCCTCGAGGAATGGACCCGGAAGGTCGATCGCGCCTACGAGTTGTATATCGAGGAAGCGATTGCGTCTGGCGACCGCGAGGAGGCGCGTCGGCGCATCGAAACGCTTGCGCGCAATTTCCCGCGCCACAGACTGCTCGGGCGGTACCGCAGTTTCTGACGCTCCGGCGCGCGCGACGCGTCCGTTGGCCCGCAGGTGCCAGGCTCGCCAGCTGCATACATCGGAGGAGCCATGACGTCATTTCGCGCCGGGATGGCGTCCCGAGCGGGAGCGAGACTCCCGCATCAGCAATATCGCGGTCTTGTCGTTAAGTCGGACTGATCCGATCGATCTCCGATCGGTCTGTATCCGAGTTGCGTCAGCTTCGCCTCGAACAGCTACTGGCGGCCAGGCAGCGTCTCTGAGGTTACTATCTCGGACGACTCCTGGTGGGGGCGTCAGACAGACAAGGGAGGCTCGGTTGGCGGAGCGAAGGCTGGAAGGACTCGTCTCAGAGACGTTCGACCTCGTGGTCGTCGGCGGCGGGATCTTTGGGCTCTTCGTGGCGTGGGATGCGGTGCTGCGCGGTCTATCGGTCGCTTTGCTCGAGAAGAACGATTTCGGCCACGCGGCTTCGGCGAACTGTTTCAAGGTGGTTCACGGCGGTGTCCGCTATATGCAGCACCTCGACGTGGTCCGCGTCCGGGAGTCGAGTCGGGAACGCAGCGCCTGGCTGCGCATCGCACCCCATCAGGTCTCGCCTCTTCCGTTCCTGATGCCGACCTACGGATTCTGGACACGGGGGCGCCCCATCCTGGCCACGGGAATGAAGCTCTACGACGCTCTCACGGCGGATCGCAATCGCGATCTTCCGGACCCTGCGCGGCATATTCCTGCCACACGGGTGATGTCGCGAAACGACGCGCTCAACGCATTCCCCGCGCTCGATTCCAGGGGCTTGAGCGGCGGCGTGGTCTTTCACGATGGACAGATGCGCAGTCCTGCTCGCCTGGCGATCTGTACTCTGCTCGCAGCCACCGCGAAGGGATTGCAGGCTGCCAACTATGCGGAGGTCACCGGATTCCTGCAGAGTGGCAATCGCATCGATGGAGTCGTGGCTCGCGATACGCTCGCGGACCAGGTTTTCGAGGTGCGCGCCAAGGTTGTGGTGAACGCGACGGGTGGCTGGGCGGATCCCCTTCTGCGTCGCACCAACGGCACTGAGTTGAACCCGCGCCCTACCTATTCGCGCGACGCGTATTTCCTGGTCAACAGGTGTCTATCGGATCGCTACGCGTTGGCTGTCCCCGGATCGACTCGCGATCCCGATGCGGTTCTGAGCCGGTCTACGCGCCATCTCTTCCTGGTGCCCTGGCGCGGGCGCACGCTCGTCGGTGTATGGCATCGCGTCTGGACGGACGATCCGGACAGTACGGCGGTCTCGGATGCCGAACTCGCCGAATTCATTGCCGAGATCAATGCCGGCTATCCTGAACTCCGACTTCGACCTGAAGACGTCATCTCTCGGTATTGCGGTCTCGTGCTCTTCGGTGACAACCGTGAAGGCGCCACGGACCTATCCTACGGCAAGCGCTCGCGTCTGATCGATCACGCGGAATGCGACGGACTGGACGGACTCATCACGCTCCTCGGCGTTCGGTACACCACTGCGCGTCTCGAAGCTGCCCGCACACTGGACCTGGTGAGTCGGAAGCTCGATCGCAGTCTGGTGGCGGCGTCCACCGAGCACACTCCCCTTTATGGCGGAGAGATCGATGATTTCCAGGCTCTGCGGCGCGATGCGCAGGAGCGCTTCGGATCGCGCATTCCCGCGGGGTCGCTCGAGGCGCTGCTCTGTAATCACGGTTCGGCCTATGAACGGGTGCTCGACCGGACCGAGACGGAATCGAACCTGCCCGGCTCTGAAACCCTGCGAGCTGAGGTTGTCCACGCCGTCCGCGAGGAGATGGCCCAGCGCCTCTCCGATGTGGCATTTCGCCGAACGGATCTCGCGACGGCCGGAGACCCGGGCGCCGCAGCTTTGAATATGGCTGCGGGTCTGATGGCCGAGGAACTCGGCTGGGAAACGGGACGGTTGCAGAAGGAACTCGAGGAGACGCGCGCGGAACTCGGACTGGCGTGTGCGGAGGAAACGACTTGATCCTGGTCACGGGGGCTACGGGTTTCATCGGGTCGCGTCTGGTCCTGGACTTGCGCGAAGAGAATCTCGATGTCCGCGCTGCCGGACAGTCACGCAACGATGTCGAAACCGGGACCGGCCGCGCACTACAGGAGGCGGGTGCCGAACTCGTGATCGGCTCGATTACCGAAGCGGATGAGGCCAGACAGCTGGTCGATGGAGTCGATTGCGTGGTCCATCTGGCTGCGGCGCAGCACGAAGCAAACGTACCGGATCAGCATTTTCACGACGTGAACGTGACAGGCACGCGCAATATGCTCGAAGCCAGTGTCGCATCTGGGGTGAAGCGTTTCGTTCACGGCAGCACGATCGGCGTGTACGGATGGACCGAAGGACGCGACGTCGATGAAGATTCACCTCTGGTCCCAGACAATATCTACGGTGTGACCAAGCTGGAAGGTGAGACTGTCGCGCGCGAGTACATGGATCGGCTACCGATCGCGATCGCACGCATCGCAGAAGTCTACGGCCCCGGCGATCGACGTTTGCTCAAGCTCTTCAAAGGCGTCAAGAAGGGTCTGTTCCTGCGCATTGGTAGCGGAAAGAACACTCATCATCTGGTGTACATCGACGATCTGATCCGGGGACTGCGCCTCGCGGCCAGCCACGAGGCGGCTGTGGGTGCCTGCTTCGTGCTCGCCGGACCGGCTCCGGTTGCGAGCAGCGACATGATCCGGTCTGCGGCAGCGGCGATCGGCTGTCGACCGCCGCCGTGGGTTCTGCCGATGGGGCCCATGATGGCGGCGGCGTGGTTGACCGAGAGCATTCTGCGACCGCTGGGCGTGCAACCACCGCTTCACCGGCGCAGGCTGGACTTTTTCCGCAAGAGCTTTTCGTTTCGAGGAGACCAGGCGCTCGAGTTGCTCGGCTTCGAACCTCGTGTGCGTCTCCAGGAAGGTATGGACGCAACCGCGCGATGGTACGAACGAGAGGGCCTCTTACTGTGAAACCGTCGCTGGATGACAGGGGATAGGCGGGATGAATCCGTGAAGAATACACAGGTCTCGAGAAGCGAGCGAAGCAGCGAGTCGATCGTGCTGACGGCGCGCATGGAGGATTTCGATTCCTTCTGGGAGGGACCCGCCGATATCGAGAAGGGCTATACGACGCTCTTCGAGTTCTATCGACGAAACTATCTGCCGTATGTGCCTGTGGATCGCGACTCGGACGTCCTCGTGGTGAGTTGCGGTCCGGGGTATTTCGTAGACATGCTCTTGCGTCACGACTACACCAGCGTTCAGGGGATCGACTCCGACCCAGAGAAGATCGAGCACGCGCGAAAGCGCGATCTGGCCTGCCAGGTGGACACGGCGTTCGAGTTCCTCCAGCAGAACGTGGAGGCTTTCGACTGCATCGTATGTGAGCAAGAGCTCAATCATCTGACCAAAGACGAGCAACTCGTCTTTGTCGATCTCTGTCGTCAGTCTCTGCGCCCGGGCGGGAGCTTGATCGTACACGGACTCAATGGCGCCAACCCGATCACGGGTCCGGAAGCGCTCGCACAGAACTTCGATCACTACAATACGTTCACCGAATACACGCTCAACCAGCTTCTGGAGTACTCGGGCTTCGAGCGCATTCGCGTGTTTCCTCTGAACCTGTACGTCTTCTACAAGAACCCGGCGAACTGGTTGGCCTGGGGGGCCGCGGCATTTCTCAACCTGATCTTCCGGGCGGCGTTCATCCTGTACGGGAAGTCCAACAAGATCTTCACCAAGAAAGTCGCAGCGGTCTGTACGCGACCCAGGGACGACGATCGCGAATGAACATCCTGCTCGTCAGCTACGAATACCCGCCACTGGGTGGCGGTGGGGGTGTTTTCGTACGCGACCTGGTCGTGGAACTGGAGAAGCGTGCGAAGGTCACGCTCTTGACTTCCTGGGCGAATGGGCTCGAGCGCGAGGAATGCCACGGGAATCTGCGTATCGTGCGCGTGCCCGTCATGATGCGCGATGCACGCGCTACCGCGAGCCTGCCTTCCATGCTCAGTTTCTTTCCGAGTTCGCTGGTTTCTGGGCGCAAACTACTGCGTCAAGAGTCATTCGACATCGTGCACTCGGTATTTGCAGTGCCTACCGGGCCAAGTGGCTTGTTATTGGCTCGCTATGCCAAGCTTCCGCACGTCCTCTCCGTGCTCGGGGGTGATCTCTACGATCCGAGCAAGAAGCTCTCGCCTCATCGTACACCTGGGCTGCGCCATGCGGTGAAGTGGGTCATTCATGGAAGCGACAGTGTCGTTGCGGAATCCAATGATGTTGCCGGCTGGGCGCGGACACACTACGGTGCGCCCGAAGTCGAACTGGTCCCGCTCAGTGTCTCGCGTCCGGAGTTCTCGCCCATCGACCGCGACTCGCTGCCATTCTCACTGGATTCGGACTCCGTGATTCTGATTGCGGTGGGCCGCTTGATCCCGCGCAAGAACCTCAGCACTCTTCTCGATGTGTTCGCGACTCTCGATGCCGTACGTGCACGCCTGGTGTTGGTGGGTGAGGGGCCCGAGCTTCCAGATCTTCAGCAACAGGCTCAGAGGCTCGGGATCGCTTCACGAGTGCATTTTGCAGGTTTTGTGAGCGATATCGAAAAGTTCCAGCTTCTGTCGGCAGCCGATGTCTATCTGTCGACGGCGCTGCACGAGGGCTTTGGCATCGTCTTCCTCGAGGCGATGGCCTGCGGACTTCCGGTAGTAGCCTTCGATAGCGGTGGTCAGCGGGATTTCCTGGACGATGAGTTCTCGTGCCTGCCAAAGCTCGGCGATGGCGACGCGATGAGCGAGGATCTGCACCGGTTGATCTCAGACCCTGCCAGACGCACGGAGATGGGCAATGCCGCCAGCCTTCGGGCGGGTGACTTTTCGCCTCAGCAACTCGCCGAGCGTTTTGTCGAGATCTACGAACGAGTTTTGACGCAGCGCGACAAAGGCGAGCCAACAGTCTAGAATTCCTGGACTCCCAGCGAAATCATACGGCTATGACGGAAGTAGAAACCAGCTACGGGCGGCTTCGGGGTTCGGAGACGCGGGGAATTCGGGTGTTTCGGGGCATTCGCTTCGCGAGACCGCCCAGTGGTTCGCTCCGCTTCCTGCCACCGCATGCGCCCGAGTCGTGGACCGGGGTTCGCGATGCGCGGGTTTTCGGCGAAGCCGCCCCGCAGTTTTCTCTCCCGGTCTTTGCGTGGGTAAGTGCAGCGGGCTCGGTACCGGGCGATGACTGCCTGCGGTTGAACATCTGGACGCCACAACTAGACGGCGCAAAGCGTCCCGTCATGGTCTGGATCCACGGCGGCGGGTATCTGGTCGGCGCTGGATCCGCTCCAATCTACGACGGCGAAGACCTGGCCCGTCGTGGAGATGTGGTGGTCGTGACGTTGAACCATCGCCTCGGTGCGATCGGATATGGGCAACTCGGGACCTTGCTTGACGGCGAGATGTCTGAGTCGACGAATCTGGGCGTGCGCGACCAGATCGCAGCACTCGAATGGGTCAACCAGAATATCGAGCGTTTCGGCGGTGATCCGGGAAACGTCATGCTCTTTGGTCAATCGGCAGGCGCAATGAGCGTGGCCACCTTGCTCGGTGCTCCCGCTGCGCGGCCCCTTTTTCAACGCGCCATCCTGCAGAGCGGCGCAGCGGATCACGTGCTTGATCGTGACGAAGCTCGCGAGGTGGCGCGCTTCGTCATCTCGGAGTTGGGTGGCCCCGCACCAACTGCAGACGCCCTGGGACGGATTCCGCTGGCGAAAATCATGACAGCGCAACGCAGAGCCATGGCTCGATTTTCCAATTTGCGTCGGGTCATGACTTTCTTGCCCGCCGTCGATGGGGATGTGATTCCAGAGCAGCCGATCGATGCCATCCGACGCGGCGCGGCGTCACACATTCCCATCATCACGGGTGTGACGCTCGACGAATGGAACCTGTTTCGCCTGATCGATGAAGGCTTGCTGCCAATGAGTGAAGCGCAGCTCATAGATCGGTTCGCCGAGACGCTTGAAGGCGAGCCGCACGCCCCCGGTCCCGGTCGTGCGGTCAAGGAGTTTCGCCGTGCCCTCGCCGGGCGCGGCGCCGCACGCTCACCGAGTTCCGTATGGCGTGCCTATCAGAGTTCTCGTGTGTTTCACCAGCCAGCAACCCGACTTGCGGAAGCTCAGACGCAAGCCGGCGGCAGTGTGTATTCCTACCTGTTTACCTGGAGACCGCAGGCCCTGCGGCGCACGGTAGGTTCCTGTCACGCACTCGAGATCCCATTCGTTTTCGGCTCTACCCAACATCCGTTCGTGCGGCCCGTTACTGGATTCAGCGCCTCGGCCGGGCGGCTTTCTCGTCGTATGCAGCACGCCTGGATCGAGTTTGCGCGCGTCGGGATTCCAGGACACGAGCGTCTGCCCGAGTGGCCGCAGTACACGTTGGACGAACGCGACACGATGATCTTTGGGCGCGAACCTGCGCTGGAGAAAGGGCCGCTGGATCCTGAAAGGCGTCTGCTATCGCGATGGCTGCCAGCCGGGTCCAACGGGCTGGAACTGGGAAGAACCCGTAAAGCCGGTTGAGTGGGAACCCGCCATGAGTGCGGGATGCCTACGCGTCGCCCGACTTCAGTAATTGGTCGTGTACGTGTAGACGCACATCGAATAGCAGAACCAGCGGTCGAGGGGGTCGAGTTGCACCGTTAGTTTCCGGGTCTCTCCCGAGAGCAGGGGGTCGTCCATTTTTACCTGCTTCGAACTGCTGATCTGCTGCAGCTTGGAGCCGATCAGGTCGCAGGTCATGGTGATGTCACGCATCGCGAGTGTTCCGGAGTTTGCCAGCGTGATGTGGAACTCATTGGCCTCCTGAGCGGATCGCGCGCGTTTCGCCTGATACCCTTCGAGTCGACCTGAGACGATCTGGCTCTGAAAATTCCACTTGAAGTCGTTGTCGAGGCAGCGTTCCCAGCGTTCCGAGGCCGACAGCAGAGAGACGCCGAGTGTGAACGGCGCATAGATGAGCTCAGTTCCCGTCTGTTTCAAGCGGCAGAGGGAGCGGCGGCTTTCCCGGTAACGGGCTCGCATCTGCAGCCAATAGGCATGTTGCTGCTCTCTGCCAAACGCGGGGCACATACCGCGTACCCAGTCTTCGACCTTGCGCTCCGACTCCTCCGCTGGAGCCGCCGGGGGGGGCTCTTCCGCCGATGCGATCAGCGGTATGAAGAGCATCGATAGCAATGTCACTAGAGTGATCAGATAGTTCACAGTGTCACCTCATGGCGTAGGCTCGCGCCTGGCCCGCAGCGGACTCCGATACTCTCTTCGCCGCCATTCGCGTCGGGCTTTAAGTGGATTGCTGGTATAGTTGGCAGGCATCTTCAGGAGTTCGCGCATGACGATCAGCAGTAAGGGACTGGCGGCCTTGGGCGCGCTTGTGCTTACCGTCGTCATGTTTCCTGCGCCAGCCGATACCCAGGACGCGATTCCTCTTACTGCGGAACAGTTGAAAGCTCGCTGGCACGGGCGACTCGACTCGCAGCATTTTACCGCTCAGATCCGCCTCGAAATGGAACTGGCCGGCCTTCGTGAGGTCCGTAGGCTCTCCGTATTTCGCGACGACGAAGCCGGAGATTCCGAACGTGTGATGATCCGTTTTGAGACACCGGCAGACCTGCGCCGTGTCGCGGTGCTGTACCTGGAACACTCCGATCGCCCGAACGACTATTTCATTTATCAGCCTGCAACGCGGCGCGTGCGTCGACTTCCAGCTTCGATTGCCGATGACGACGTCTACGGAATCGATCTCGAGTTCCTGGGCTTTGGCGTCGCGCAGAATGAGCCGACTCGAACGATCGAAGTCTCACGAGAGCGACTCGGCAATCGCGCTACCTACCGAATCATTGAAGGCGCACGACTGGAAAACCCTCGATTTACCCGTCGCATTACCTGGATCGATGCGACAAATTTCATTCCGATCAGGACCGAACACTTTCGGAAGAAGAGGTTGGTCCTGATTGCGGAGACCCTTGAAGTGAGCCTCATTCAGGGCGTTCCCACACCGATTGAAATGCGTTTCAGCAAACCCGGCGAGAAGCGCTTCGTACGACTCGTGGTCGAGAGTGTCGATTACGAGACTGGCCTGGCTGCCGAGGCCTTCTCGATCATGAATCTGGCTCGCGGTCGCTAGGGAATCTCTGCACAGGGAGGAATCGAGCGAGAAGCGGGAGTCGCCGCCTGAGCAAGAAGCGTGATCCGATCGCAGATCCGTAGATCTGCAGAGGGTCGCGCGACGCAGCGCAGGCGGATGCATCGCGCTTCGCAGCCGCAGCTTCCCTGTGCAGAGGTTCCCTAGCCGCGGGCAGAACAACGGATTCCAGTGAGCTAGAATGCAATCGTCTGGAGGCGGAAATGATGAGAATACTCGCGTCGGTTCTGGGGCTGGTGACGATGCTCGCAGCTTGCACGAGCGATGGGGGCAATTCGCGGCGGAATGAGGAGCCGCGCGTGATCTCGGAGTTTCCCGCACTCCCGGCTTCTACCGAGACCCGCGTTCTCGAGCCCGTGGGTCCGGAGTCCACGTATCTGCAACCCAATACCAAGGACGTCGACGAAACCGCAGCCTATGTGCACTACACGCGCGAGCACATGCCACTCCGCATCAACGTGGACATGCCCAGAGTCTCGGCGCGATACGCAAATCGCGAACAGACGCGCGAAGCGGTACTGAATGGAATGCGCGCATGGGGAGTAGCGCTACAACGCGACCTTCCCTGGTTCGCGTTGCAGTTCGTAGAAAACGATCCCGAGGCCCCCGTCCAGATCACCTGGCGTCGCCGTCTGGCCGGCGACTATGCAGGTTGGGGCGGGATTGGCTGGGAAGTGCGCGACGGCGTCCTGAAACTGGGAAGCACCTTGGAGTATACGACGCAGACTTGTCTCGAGATCAGCTGCCAGTTGACCGCCAATGAGCTCCGCCTGTTGATCGCGCACGAGTTCGGACACGTGCTCGGACTTCGGCACTGTCTCGATTGCGATTCGGCGATGAACTACGCCTGGCACACGCGCGATCGAGTGGTCGTCACCGAACACGATATTCGCACGTATCGAGCGCTGAACGAGCAACCCAATGGAACTCGAGTCGACGGGCAGTTACTCGAATCTCTGCGCTGAGGCCGACACTAGGGATCGCGTCGCATCAGCCAGACGTCTCTGGGCTGTACCGAAACCAGGACCGCATCTCCCTGCACCAGACTGCGCGAGAGTCCGCGTCCGGAGATGAGGTGGGTGCGCAGTTCGAACCCCGCCCATTCGATGACCAGGGTGCTCAACACCCCGTCGGACAGAATCTGTCGAACGACTCCCTTGCCGATCGGAGCGCTCTCTCCGCGGCCGGTGTCGATCTTCAGGTATTCGCTGCGAATTCCCACCCAGACTGCCGTGCCGCGCTCCAGTTCTGAGAGCGTCTCGATCCGGTGTTCGCGATCGATCTCGACGATCGCGTGACCCGATTCCGTGGAGTCGGAAACCACGCCGGGTATCAGATTCGTCATGCCGACGAGTCGCGCGACTCCAGCGTTTTGCGGCTTCTCCATGACGGTGGGCGTGTCGTCGATCTGCTGGACGCATCCCGCGTCGAGTACCGCCATTCGATCTGCCAGTAGCACTGCGCGCCTCAGGTCGTGGGTGACCACGGCGACTGCGACGCCGGTGTCTTCGATCGCCCCGCGGAGATCGAGGGACAGGACCTCGCGGCCCGCGGCATCGAGGTCGTCGAAGGGTTCGTCGAGCAAAAGGACGGCCGGTTGCAATGCAAAGGCTCGCGCGAGTGCGACGCGACGCAACTCGCCACCCGATAGGCTGGCCGCACGGCGTTCGATCAGATGTGCGACGTCGAAACGCTGCAGCGCTTGCTGAATTCGATCCTGTTCAAGCTCGGAAGGCAGGCGCAGGGAGAGCAGGGCGGTGCGCACGTTATGCGCGACGGTTCCAGCGAAGGCAATCGGGCGCTGGAATACCATGGTGACCGGACCGTCGGCGTGCGCCGAGATGGTGCCTTCGACCGGTGGCTCCAACCCGGCCAGAGCGCGCAACAGGCTGGTCTTTCCCGCTCCGTTGGCGCCCAGAATGGCCAGCGCGTGGCCGCCGAAAATCTCCAGCCGATCGACGCGAAGCTCGAAACGACTGCGTTTCGACGTGCGCAGGATCCGCAGTCGCTCGGCGGAGAGCGCGGGCACGCAACTCATCGCCGGCCTCCCTGTTGAACGGCCGTCAGGATGCCCGAGAGGATCAAGATCAGTCCGAGCAGGACGGCCGCCAGACCCGATGCGATTTCGAGGTTGCCCATGCGCGTGTGCATCATGACTGCGGTCGTGAGTACGCGCGTTTCCCCGGCGAGATTGCCGCCGACCATCAAGACTGCACCTACTTCGGAGAGAATGCCGCCCAGTGCTGCGATCACGGCCGCCAGCAGGCCGAGTCGAATCTCGCGCAAAAGCAACCAGAGTCGCCACGGTGCCGGAACGCCGAGCGTGCGCACCTGCAGTGCCCAGTCTTCATCCAATGCACCGACGGCGGCCAGTGTGATACCGACGATCAGCGGCAACGCGATCAGGAACTGCGCGATCACCATCGCCTGACGCGTGTACATGAGTTGAAGCCCGCCCAGGGGCTGGCTGGGCCAGAGCAGTAACGCGAGGAAAAGACCGACCACGACCGGAGGGGCTCCCATTCCCGAATTGACCACGCCGATCATCACACCGCGACCGCGAAATCTGCGACTGCCGAGCCAGATTCCCAGCGGCACTCCGATCACCACGGAAACCAGCAACGCCTGTAGGCACACGGCCAGCGTGCGCAGGGTGATTTCCAGAATCGGACCGGCTTCAGTCACTTGCGCCTTTCGCGCCGTCTCGCACCGGCCGGAACAGCGCACGTCCGAACTTCTGCTGGCCGAAGGCGCCGATCTCGTCCTGTACGTCTGCCCGCGTGAGAAAAGCTTCGAGCGCACGCGCTTCTTCCGCGCGGATCCGCTCCCCGAAGCGCTCGGCGCTTACGCGCAGGAACGAATACTCGTTGCGCAGTGCCGGTTCGGGCTTCGAAAGTGCGTGAAGTTTCGTGGGTTTCTGAAATGCCAGGAACGTGCCGATGTCCGACAGGATATACGCGCGTCGGGTTCCGGCGACCTGCAGAGAGAGCCCCATGCCCGAGCCAGTGCTGTCATAGCCCGGCCAACGCTCGTCCGGATCGATGCCCGCACTCTTGAAGAGGGCTACCTCGCGCTTGTGGGTGCCGGAATCATCGCCGCGGCTGACGAAGGCCGCCTTCTGCTCGTGGATTTGTCGCAGGGCTTCGATCGCGCTGGTCGCCTGGGCAACGCCACTCGGATCTGCTTCGGGACCGGCGATCACGAAGTGATTCTCCATGAACGGGACGCGCGAAACCACCGCACCGCTGTCGAGCAGTTTCTGCTCCGAAGACGGCGCGTGGGTCAGCAGAGCGTCTGCGTTTCCCTCTGAACCCATGCGCAGGGCCGCACCCGTACCGACTGCGATCACACGCACGCCAATCCGCGATTCTTCGCTGAATCTCGGCAGGATCGAATCCAGGAGTCCGGAATCCTGGACGCTCGTGGTCGTGGCCAGCACGAGTTCGCGAGGGCTTTGCGGATCGGCTGTGCAAGCGGCAAGGACGAGTACAGTCGCCAGCACCATCCTGAGCTGCCAATACATGTAGTCTCCTCGGGGAACGGCGGAGCGCGGAGGATAGCACCGCACCGCCCGATCGTTTCGAGTCCGAACCTGGGAGGGTTGATCATGTCGGAGAGCGAGCGGAACAAGGCACGGGTCGTGGAGTTCTGGAAGAGACTCTACGAGGATCGCGACTACGACGCGGTTGGCGAGTTCTTCGCGGCCGACGGACTGTACCAGGATGTTCCGACGCCCGATTTTGGCGCAGTCGGTCCGGAAAACGTCGCGAAACGCCTCCGAATCGGTCTCGAGCCCATCGAGAAACACGAGCACGAGACCCACCGGATCGTGGCGGAAGGCGACACGGTGATCACGGAGCACACCGAGCACTGGTACTTCCACACAGGGGAGAAGGTCAGCCTGCCTTTCGTTTCCGTGCAGACCTTCCGGGACGACAAGATCACCCTGTGGCGCGACTACTTCGATCTGAACACCCTGATGAGCAACGCACCGCCGTGGTGGATCGAGAGGCTCGCGAAGTTCACTCAGGAGGACTTTTCGGACTGAGGTACACACCGCATTCCCGGATCCCGACCGTCGAGCGCGCGGCGAGATTGCGGACTATCCTCTCGCCGTGGGGATGAAGCGCTTTGATCGGACGTTCGGTGCGGAGCGGATCGCGCAGTTGCCGACCTCGCCCGGTGTCTACCTCTTCAAGGACGACGACGGAGCCGTGCTCTACGTCGGAAAAGCGGCAAATCTTCGGCGCAGGCTTTCGAGCTACCGCAATGCCTCGCGCAAGAAGGTCCACCGCAAGATGCGGATGCTCGTGCGCGAAGCGAGCCAGCTCGAGATCCGCGTGCAGCCGTCGGAGCGAGAGGCTCTTGCGGTTGAGAACGAACTGATTCGCAGCTTCGAGCCGCCGCATAACGTGGAGGGCGCGTTCTCGTTCCTCTACCCGGCGATCGGTCTGCGCTGGAGTGAGAGGCGGACTTTGCTCTGCTTTACCACTTCAACCCCGGTCTGGGACGTCTTCGAGTTCACCTGGTTCGGTCACTTCCGTTCTCGTCTGCGAGCGAAGCAGGCTTTCGACACCTTGATCGATCTCCTGGCCCTCGTCGGCCACCTCGAGCGCCGATCCTCTCTCGACCCCGCGCCCTCACTGCGTGGTTCGCGGCTTGCGGGGGTCCGCCAGCTGGATTCGCAGCTCGTTGCGGCGCTCGGCGGCTATCTCGCGGGCGAGTCCCTCGACGGGCTCAAGCAACTCGTGCTCGCTCTGCTCGAGAAACCTCTGGCCCGACGTGAATCCGTAGACGTACAGCAGATGGTCGAGCTGCTCGAATCCTTCTATGCGAGTGATCTACGCCCACTCCACGATGCGCTGAGGAGTGAAGGGCGGTCCGGTACGTTCGTTGAGCAGCGGGAACGCGACGTCCTCTTCATTCGATCCCAATAGTCGGACAGGAGGTCGGACGTCCCCTTTCCGGTCCGGTGGGATTCGTGCTACCCCATCGGTCATGCCCGACGAAGAACTTCCCGAGCACGTCCGCGAGAATCGCGCCTACTGGGACGGGATGGCCGACGATTGGATCTCGGCCGGAGAGCGCAGCTGGCGAACCGAGGAACCCATCTGGGGTTGCTGGCAGCTCCCGGAATCGCAGCTGGGTCTGTTACCGGAAGACATGACTGGACTGCACACGATCGAGTTGGGATGTGGCACGGGCTATGTTTCGGGCTGGATGGCTCGCCGTGGTGCGACCGCGGTCGGAATCGACAACTCGGAGCGCCAGCTCAGCACCGCGCGCCGTCTGGCCAGCGAGCACGGAGTCGAGCTGACTCTCCACCATGGAAACGCCGAGACGGTCCCCTATGCCGCCGGCCACTTCGACTTTGCGATCAGCGAGTACGGAGCCGCGATCTGGTGCGATCCCGCAATCTGGATCCCCGAAGCCCATCGATTGCTGAAGCCCGGCGGTGAGCTGGTCTTTCTCGGCCATACACCTCTGGCGATGATCTGCACGCCGCCAAGCGGTGCCGCGTGCGAGCCCACACTGCATCGCGACTACTTCGGGTTGCGGCGACTCGACTCGACCCTGTCACAGGTCGACCCCGGTGGAATCGAGTTCAACCTGCCCATCTCCGACTGGCTGGCCCTTTTCAGGGGAACCGGATTCGAGGTCATCGACTATCTGGAACTGCAAGCGCCACCCGCTAGCCCCGACCGTTTCAATACTCCCGGAAGCTGGGCGGAGCGCTGGCCGGCGGAGCAGGTCTGGAAGCTACGGCGCAGCACCTAGGGAATCTCTGCAGAACCCCATGAATTTGTTAGAACCAAGGGATAGGGGGATGACAGAGCTGAAGAAGCAGGCGTCGTTCGCATCCGAGGCTTGGAGTCGTAAGGGGAAGGTGACGCGTCGAGAGCGTTTCCTTTCGG
>JAAELY010000405.1 GCA_024226335.1 bacterium | reverse complement strand
GGCTGCGAAGCGCGATGCATCCGCCTGCGCTGCGTCGCGCGACCCTCTGCAGATCTACGGATCTGCGATCGGATCACGCTTCTTGCTCAGGCGGCGATTCCCGCTTCTCGCTCGAATCCTCCCTGTGCAGAGATTCCCTAGGGAACCCCTGCACAGGGAGGCTGCGGACTTCCGGGTTAGATCCAGAGATCCAGGGGAGCTTGTGCGATCACCGCGCGCAGAATATCGCTCCGAGTCAGAATCCCGACCAGTTCCCCCCCGGTCTCGACAATCGGCATAGCGGAGATCCCTTCCTCGAACAGCACGCGAGCGACGTCCCGAATCGAGGTTTCCGGGGCAGCGGTCAAGACCTCGCGTGTCATCACTCGGGCCACGGGTGCAGTCAGGGGAAAAAGACCGGTTGAGCGGAGCAGGTCGCGATCCGACACGATGCCGACGAGTTTCCCTCCGACTTCGGCCGACGCCGATAGCACGGGAACGTGGTGAATGCGGTGCTCTTCCATCGAGCGCGCGGCCAGGCTGATCGGGGTATCGGCCGTCAGACTGAAGACCGGCGCGGTCATGATCATCGACGCGCGAGTCGCGCGCTCGCGCTGGCGTGGCGGACTGTTCAGATCGACTCCCGGAGACCGGTGAAATCCCCGCGGGCTGGCGGGGGAGCCCTGGTCCTCGTGGGAATCACTCTCCTTGTCCTTGCGCGAACGGAGAGCCTGTACTCGGGCCGTCGGCTCCACTCGGCGGTTGCGGATCGCGCCGGGAACGTACGGCGTCTGCATCCCATTGGGATCGTAGATCGTAAACACGGCTTAGGACCCAAGCTCGCGGGAAACCACCCTTGCCTCCAGTATCCGGAGTCTCGAGATTTCGAATGGCTCTACGTGGCTGGCCACGGGCATTCCTTCCCTTGATTTCCTGTTTCGGCATAGACCGATAGCCGACTTGACCCCATCCGGCAGGCAGCAGACGGACTCGTCGAGATCCGCAGATGCTGGCTCAATCAGTGAGACACGACGGCACATTCGTCGCTCCCCATCGGAGCGCTGCGGCGGTCGGAGCTGGCACCCAACATGCAGTTCGTTTCCGCATCCCCTTCCACACGATCGACGGGGAGAAGAGGAGCCGAATGCCTGTCGTACCATCCCTCAGTGCTGCAATGACCCCGTTCCCCTATTCCATCGAGATCGATGAACGGGTCAGCAGTGCCCGCGCGATGATGACGGAACACGATATGCGTCACCTCCCGGTGACGGACGAAGGAAAGCTGGTCGGCGTGATCACCGATCGAGACATCGGACTGGCGGTGGGACCGAGCCCGATTCCCGAGGCGGAAGACCTGGCCATTCGCGCGCTCTCGGTTCTGGACGCCTACTCGATTGATATCGCGACACCGCTCCGGGACGTTTTGCTCGACATGGCGGACCGGCACATCGGGTCGGCGCTCGTGACAAAACGGGGAAAGCTGGCCGGGATCTTCACCGCGACGGACGCCTGCCGCTGTTTCGGCGAGTATCTCAACGCCCAGTCACCCCGGAACAACGACGCCGCGTGAGCGCAGTCTCGCTTTCAGCAGCTCGCCACAGTTTCCCCGTTGGCCTGCTATGCTGCCGCTTCAACCCTAGCAGCGTTCTGGAACCTCGAACCCGAACGCTGGGACGTCGCGATGCTTGGCGCTCTCGTCGCCGGTCTCAACCTGACATGCCTGGTACTTCTGCTTGCCGGATGGCAGGCGATTCGCAGTGGTCTACGCGATCGGCACCGCCGGTTGATGTTGTCCAATCTCGGAGTCGCGGCGTTGTTTCTGGTGTTGTACGTGAGTCAGGTTCTGCTCGTCGGCCACAAGCGTTTCCCTGGTGATGACTGGGTCCGGACGGCTTTCCTTTTGCTTCTCGGCAGCCACACACTGGCGGCCAGCGCGCTACTGCCTCTGGTTCCCATGAGCGTCTACAGGGCTCTCAGGCGGCGCTTTACGGCCCATCGTCGGATCGCGCGAGTTACAATGGGGGTCTGGATCTACGTGTCCGTCACGGGCGTATTGGTTTACTGGCTGGTCAACCATGTGCGACCAGGTGCCTGACTACGGCGCATCAGGAACACTCGAAACAGTCGCACTCGACACAATCCACAGACGGAGAAGGAAGCCTTCCCATGAGTGAGAGTGAAAGTTATTCCGACCGACTCACGATGCTCGACAACTCATTCCTCGTCTACGAAAACGAAGATGCTGGGATGCATATCGCCTCCACCCAGGTCTTCGACGCCGGCCCGTTGCGCGGATCCAGCGGCGCCATCGATATTGATCGCATCAGCGAGTACGTAAACTCGCGCCTTGATCGCATTCCACGCTATCGCCAGCGCCTGCAACGCACACCGATCGAGCGACATCCCGTGTGGATCGACGATGCCGACTTCAACATCAGCTACCACGTACGTCATAGCGCCCTGCCCCAACCCGGCAGTGAGCGACAACTCAAGCGTCTGGTGGGCCGCATCTTCTCGCAGCGCCTGGATCGCGACAAACCGCTCTGGGAGTTGTGGGTGGTGGAAGGGATCGAAGGCGATCGGGTCGCGCTGATCTCGAAGGTGCATCACTGCATGGTGGACGGGGTATCCGGCGCCGAACTCATCTCGGAACTGCTTACACCCGAACCGGTCGAAAAAGTCGACATACCTCGATCCTGGAGTCCTCGCCCCGCGCCCAGCAAACTGCAACTCGGAATGGGAGAGGTCTCGCGGGTCATCGGCGCGCCACGCACTCTCCTCGAAGAGGGCCTGAAATTGCTTCGCAACGAAGGCGACACGCGCCACGATCTCGCCGAACGCGCGCGGGCTCTCGCGCGACTGGCCTCCGAAGGCTCCCATATGGCGACACCCGTCCCCTTCAACCAGCCGATTGGACCGCACCGGCGCATCGACTGGCTGCCGATGTCGATCGACCGCATCCGAGCCGTGCGCCGCAAGCTGGGCGGTAGCCTCAACGATGTGGTACTGGCCACGGCGGCTGGCGGGCTGGCCCGCTATCTCGAGAACTCGCGCGGTGTCGACCTCGCTTCACTCGACTTCCGCGTAATGACGCCGGTGAGTGTTCGAGCCCCTGATCAGGATGGCACTCTAGGCAATCGCGTCTCGGCCTGGATGGTACCGCTGCCGCTCGCCGAACCGGATCCACGCGCGCGACTGAAAGCAATCCAGGAAACCACCCAAGAACTGAAGGATAGCCGCCAGGCGCTCGGCGCCTACGCACTCACACAGGCCACCGAATGGACCGGGTCTGCACTACTCTCATTAGGCGCCCGCCTGATGACTCTGGGCACGCCCTTCAATATGGTCATCACCAATGTTCCGGGACCCCAGATGCCCCTGTACCTGCTCGAGTCGCGCATGCAGGCCGCGCATCCGCTCGTGCCTTTGCTCGGCCAGCTCGGGCTCGGGATTGCCCTGTTCAGCTACGCGGGAACGCTCTCGTGGGGCTTCTCTGCGGATTGGAACATCGTTCCCGACCTGCACGAGTTGGTTCTGGCCACCGAACAAGCGTTCGAGGAACTCGAAAACCTCAGCTGAGCCTCGCTCCTGGCGACTCCCCTCCTGGCTACTCCCGGCGAGCAGCCCGGGCGAGTTCGTCGCGGAAGTCCGGGTGAGCGATTTCGACCAGAGCCTCACGGCGCTGGGATGTCGTGAGTCCGGCCAGTTCGGCGGCGCCGTACTCCGTGATGATGACGTCGACCTGGTGTCGCGGCGTCGTCACGCAGGTTCCGGCGGGAAAGCGCGAAACGATGCGCGAGATGTTCCCCGCGTGTCCGGCCGTCGAAGGCAGGCAGATGAGCGATCGCCCCCCTTCAGAAAAAGCGGCTCCGGTCACGAAGTCCTCATGACCGCCGATGCCGGAGTGCTCTTTGCCATCGATCTCGTCGGCGACGACCTGTCCGAAGAGATCAACCGACAGGGCGCCGTTGATCGAGATCAGTTTGCGGTTGCGCGCAATCAGCGCGGGGGTGTTGACGGCGTCGACCGGCAGGAATCGCACCAGGTCGCGTCCTTCGCCATCGAGCCAATCGTAGAGTTCGCGGTTTCCCAGGGCGAAGGTGGTGACCGAGTACCCCTCGTGCACGCCCTTGCGCAGATTGCTGACCTTTCCCGCTCGGTGGAGTTTCATCAGACCCGTCGTGAACATCTCCGAGTGAATGCCGTAGTCGCCGCCCGCTCGAGTGGACACGATTTCCGCGACCGCGTTGGGAACACCGCCGATTCCGGTCTGTAGCGTGGCGCCTTCGCACACATACTCGGCAGCACACTTCGCAATCGCCTGCTCGACGTCGCTGGGCGGGATTTCGGGCAGCGAAACGACGTCGCGATCGCTGCGGATCAGATAGTCGATCTGGTCAACGTGCAGAGCATGAGGATGCTCGGGGAGCAGGCCGAGCGTGAAAGGCAGCTTTGCGTTGGCCTCCACGATCAGAACCCTGTCCGGATCCCGCCCACAGCGCTGAAGTTCCTCTACAGTGGCACCCGCGTGCAGGGAGAGGCTGCACCACCCCCCGGCATCGGGCGGCGTTGCGGCCGTGACCATGACCCGGGGCTTCATCACCTGGGCGAGCCGTGTAAAACGCCGAAAATCGGCAGGGACGAAGCAAACCGCGTGGCCGGCATCGCGCAATACTCGCTCGGCGGGTCCGTAGAAACCCGAATGCAGGGTTACACCGGGCCGGGTAAAAAGCGGAAAGAGATCGATCAGAAGAGCGCCGAAGACCGACAGGTCCTCGAACCGCTCGCGTTCCCCGAGAGCCTGGAGGAAATCAGGGGGTTGGCCCGGACCGAGCGGAATCGCCAGAGTGTCCACACCGCGAACCTGGTCGGCCGCATCTGTCGCCCGTACTTCTTTCACCGATTCCCTCCTCGCACCGGGCCCGGCCCGACCCGCCTTGTTGGTATGTGAACTCTGAGCGAATCCCGATCAGAGCCCGACGCGACCGCAATCGTATCCGAGATTTCCAGCTTTTCCCGTGTTTGCCAGAAAACCCGTTTGGCGGCCTCTCTGTGACTTCTCGTCACTTTCAGGCTTTGACACGCGAGGGGATTCGCCGCACTCTGGATCGATCACCGCCGGTTTTTCCTGCAGCGAGTGCAGTATTGCGAGCGCATAAGACGCTCTCCGTATGTGAACTGTCTTGCCCCGGGGAAAATCGGCGTGGTATGCAAACTGCATAATTCCGCGCAGAAAAGGAGAGTTCAATGGCAGATTTTCTCTCGGCGTACTCGATCCAGCGCTGGCTCGAGTCCTGCCCACAAGGCTACCTGGAAAAGACCGAGTTCGGGCACGAAAAAGGCGAGCATGAGCCCGATATCCTGCTCGACAACGAAACTTTGCTCCATCAGACCATCGACACCACGGTGCAACTCGTGGTCGGCGAACGCTGCGCTCTGGCCGCCTCCGCAGGCCTGGTTCGCTGCGCCCCCGACTACCCGAGCAAGACCTTCCTCGCCACGCAGACGCTCGATGAGGCGCGTCACGTGGAGATCTTCACGCAGCGACTCTTCGATCTGGGCGTCAAGAAGTCGGAACTCGAGAGCACGCTGGAGCACTTTGCGAGTCCCGATCTGGTGAAGTTCGCCGAGGTGCTGCTGGAGAAGGTCGACAAGGGCGACTTCGTCGCGGGAGTCGTCGGGCAGAACATCGTACTCGAAGGCATGGCCTTCAGCGTCTTCGAGATGCTCCACGCCATGACAGCACCGATGAATCCGAAGTTTGCCCACACCTTGTCGGGCACGATTGCGGACGAGCGGCGTCACGTCGGCTTTGGCGAAAACCGCATCGGCGCTCTGCTCCAGGAACAGCCCGAGAAGAAGCCCGAAATCGAGAAGATGCAGAAGGACATGACCTACCACATGCTCGCCACCTTCTCGAAGCAGTTCAAGGCCGGTGCGGCCGCTTCGGAAGAAGGCCGCCGGTTGTCCCAGGAAGCCCGCGACGCAGGCGAGATCCCGGCGGAATCCACCGAGTGGCATGGCGCGAATCTCGACGGGATGGAGCCTGAGGAAATGGAAGGCCTGCTGGCCGACACCGTCCTCAAAGAGTTCAAGGTCCGCCTGGGCCGCATTGGCATGGAATACCAGAGCCCGGTGAGTCCGGCCTAATAGTCCGACTCACCTGGGGCCGGTCCTTCGCGGGCCCCGAATGAGCAAGTCAGGGTTTCGATTCTGTCGAGCGGCGAGCAGAGATGCGGACCGCTCGGCGGGGTCCCCTGGGCCTCCAGGCGGGTGCAGTCGAAGCACTGCCCACCCGGATCACTGCATATGGAGAAGCTCCGCCCGGTGGTGCAAGAGAGCGCCAGCGTTGTAGGATCTGTCGTGGCCCGTACAAGGCCAGGGAGATCCAGATGACCGAGACGGCCTCGCCCCCGACCGAACCCGATCCGGCTACGCTCTTCGAGCGCTTTCGCGTACTGCGTCGAGACTCACCGGTGTCCAAGGAAGAGGATGGCGCTTGGCAAGTCGCACGATACTCGGATGTGCGTCAAGTACTGAAGCAGGACGATGTCTTCTCGTCGGATGTCGTTCCTCCCGAAGTGCGTAGGGACGATCAACCCCCGAGCATGCTGTTCAGCGACGGCGAGGTTCACATGGGACTTCGCAAGCTGCTCGGCAAGGCATTCTTTCCGCGTCAGATCCAGCTACAACGCGAGGCAATTGCCAAGCGTTGTGACGGTCTAGTAACGCGCATGATCGAGAACCGCGAGCCGTGTCTGATTCGCGAACTCGCTGCACCCTTGCCGGTCGCAGTCATCGCTCAGATGCTCGGCGTCGAAGACGGGAACCTGGCCGAGTTCAAGCGCTGGTCGGACGTGATCTTCAGCAACATCGGCGAACTCCTGACGGGGGGCAGAAGTCCCGCCGCAGAAGCTGCGGCCGCGGAAATGGATAGCTACTTCCTGAAGCAGATCGCAGAGCTGCGGCGCCGTCCCCAGCCGCACTTCTTGAGTGAACTGGTGGAGAGACGCACCGAGGACGGCCCGCTCTCCGATGCCGAACTGCTCAGCTTCTGTCGCCTTCTGCTGATCGCTGGGAACGAAACGACGACCGGCCTGATCGTCAGTTCCGTACGGGTGTTCCACGAGATGCCAGAGGTATTCGCACGACTGAAGCGAGAGCCACAGCTGATTCCAATGTTTGTCGAGGAGACGCTGCGCTACTACTCGCCGTTCCAGCTCACGGTTCGTCGCACGGTTCGCGACGTGGAGCTTGCGGGGACGAAGATTCCTGCGGGGGAACTGGTTCTGCCATTGATCGCGTCGGCAAACCGCGACGATTCCGCTTTCGAACAGGCGGAGATCTTCCGGATCGACCGCGACCCGAACCCGCACCTGGCGTTCGGACTCGGGGTGCACAGCTGCCCGGGATCGGCGCTGGCCCGCCTCGAAGGTCAGATTGCCGTTTCGACGCTGGTCAACCGACTCGACTCGATCTCGATGTCGATCGGCGATACCGGCCAGCTAAACGGCTTCGGGGCTCCGCCGACTCTACCCGTCGAGGTGCGCGCAGCGGCGTGATCATCGGCCGCACGACACCGCCGTCGAGTGCTGGGCCCCGTAAGGCGCGCGAACACTCTGATCGACGAAACAGGAGCAGCGAATGAGCCGCGCAACCAGCAACCCGGACAACCCATCCACGAAGGGACACGTCATCCACTGGGCGCGCGCCTACGACCGCCTGGTCCAACTGGTTTCGCTGGGCCGGGAAGACCGCTTTCGCTCCGAGATCATCGAGACTGCAGGACTGGAACCGGGTCAGCGGATCCTGGACGTGGGGTGTGGCACGGGAACCCTGGCGTTGGCGGCGGCCAAGGTGGTCGGCACGGAAGGCCGGGTACAGGGCATCGATCCGTCACCCGAGATGATCGCCCGCGCACAGGCCAAGGCGGAAGACTCTGGCTGTTCCGCGAAGTTCCAGGTCGGAGCGATCGAGGCACTGGCGTTCGCCGATGCCAGCTTCGATGTAGTGCTCAGCAGTTTGATGTTCCACCACCTGCCCGATGATCTGAAAAGCGCCGGACTGGCTGAGATCCACCGGGTGCTCGCACCAGGCGGTCGGTTGGTCATCATCGACTTCGCCGGACCCGGACCTCTTTTCCACCGACTCGCCGGCTTGTTCGGACATCAGAAATCGAGTGGAGGCAGCTACGTCGATCAAGTGGTGGCAGAGACGAAGGCAGCCGGATTTCGCGAGGTCGCAACGTCGCGTCTGCGACAGAAACTCCTGTTCTCCTTGATTGCTCAAACGGCTTGATTTGAGTTCGCGATCCTGGGTCGCGGGCCCCGTTCTTCTGACCGGATTGCTGTACCGAAGACCACGAGCACGCACACCGGCCCGATCTACATCACCGACATCCGCATTCCTCGAGCGAGGAACTCGCGGCCCTGTCCGAGACTTCGCCTCCAAGTGAGCCACCGTCAACAAGCGACCCTGACTGAACAGGCGCCCGTACAACCATCGCGTCCCGGTTCTTCGATCTGAATCGTCGAGTGGAAGATGTCGAAGTGCTGGCGCAGTTCGGCGCGCACCCGCTCCAGTGCTGGAGCGACCTCGACTCCCGATTTCATCACGACGTGAGTCGAGAGCGACACATCGGCACTACCGACGCTCCACACGTGCAGATCGTGAACCTCGGCGACGGAAGGAAGTCCGCGGAGGACCCGCAGGACTTCTTTCACATCGATGCCTTCCGGAGCCGACTCCATGAGAATACTGAGAGCCGCGCGAACCAGACGAAATGAGGCGTGCAGAACGAGAGCAGCAATCAAGAGTGAAGCAATCGGGTCCGCCCAGATCCAGCCGAACGCCCAGATCACGGTACCGGCGACGATCGCACCAAAGCTGCCGAGCGCATCGCTCAAAACGTGAAGCCAGGCGGCCCGAAGATTCAGATTCGACTTTGATCCGCCGGAAAGAATCACCAGACCCGTCACGTTGACGCAGAGCGCTCCGGCCGCGAAGCCGACCATGCCGAGTCCGTTGATGCTCTCACTCCCATTCCATCGGCCCACGGCTTCAAATGCGACGAATACGGCAATCGCAATCAACGCCAAGCCATTCGCAAGAGCAGCGAGAATCTCGGCGCGCGCATGACCGAACGTAGATTTCAAACTCGCAGGTCGCGCGGCAATCCAGATCGCGAAAAGACTGAGCAAGAGCGCCCCCACATCCGACAACAGGTGACCGGCGTCCGCGAGAAGTGCGAGCGAACCCGTCCAGAGTCCACCGGCGACCTCGGTTCCCGAATACAACAAGGCCAGGCCCGCGACGAGCCCGAGTCAGATCCGCTGCCCGGTCCGCACCTCTCCGGGCGAAACCCTGGGGCCGTGTGAGTGTCCTGCGTGGTCGTGCATTCCGAACTCCTCATGTCTGGTGGTCTGACTCCGTTCAATGATCCGAGTAAATACTCGGGTTCTCAACTCGGATCCGGGCCAGCGGGCAGCGCCGACAGCTCGCGGCCTAAATGGCTGCAAACACTCGGGCATTCCTGAATCCGAGAATCCTCGCAGCCAAGCGAACAAAGTCCTTGCTCACCTTTGGCCGTGGTGCGCAAAATGGGCTTGAGCCTCACCGCAGGCTCGGGAGCCGCTGCGATTCACGCAAAGAGACTCCCAGCGTTTCCCAATGTTCTCGATTCAGCTCCCCGAGCACCAAACCCATTCTTCGAACCACAACTAGCGGCTTGATTCGCGGTGGCGTGGCCGGGTTCTAGACCTGCCGCTTCGGCGAGGGGGAGTTCCCAGTTCTGTCTTCGCTTTTTCGCCTGCTCGCAATTGCGTACTGGCTGTCGGCCCGAGGGTTGGTCTTCGGCCTCGTGATCTGCGGGGCGACCACGCTCCAGGCTCAGCAGATCAGCCAGACCGCAATTGCTCAGATCGAAGCGCTGGCGGCTGAGAAGGCCGCGCGAAATCAGGCACAGCGGAAGATCAGTTCCCGCCTGTTATTCGAGGAGCGGATGCGCCGGGGCGCGGACATCGCCTCTGGACTCTCCACTCTGAGAAGGTCGGTCGAAGTCGACGTCGCTGGAGCCACACTGGTCGACATCCGAGCCACAGTTTCCCAGGGGTTGCTCGCCGCCATCCGCGGGCTGGGCGGCGAGATCATCAATAGCTTCCCGCAATACAAAGCGATTCGAGCGCGAATTCCCCTCGAAAAACTGGAAACGATCGCGGCTTTGCCCGACATCCATTTCATTCGACCGGCGGACCGAGCCATCACGCGAAAGGTCAATAGCAGCGAGGGAGATATTACCCACGGCGCTGATCTTGCCCGTAGTCAGTTGGGGATCGATGGTTCTGGTGTCTCGATTGGCGTGTTGTCCGACGGCGTCGATGAACGCATCTCGCTGGCCGCTAGTGGCGACATCCCGGCGAAGTGCCCCGGAGGACCACCGTGTGTGACCTACCTGGCCGGACGCAGGGGTTCGGGCTCCGAAGGAACGGCGATGCTCGAGATCGTCCACGATCTGGCGCCAGGAGCCGACCTCATGTTTGCCACCGGGATCTCCGGACAGGCGAATTTTGCGCAGAATATTCTCGATCTCGCTTCCGCAGGATGTGACGTCATCGTCGACGACATCTTCTATTTTTCGGAACCCGTCTTTCAAGATGGAGTCATTGCTCAGGCGATCAACGACGTCGTCGACGCCGGAGTCATCTACTTCTCCGCGGCCGGTAACGCGGGAAACCTGAATGACGGCACAGCGGGAGTCTGGGAAGGCGACTTTTCTCCAACTGCAGCTCCCGTGGCCGTCGGGGGAACGGCTCATGATTTCGGCGGCGGTACCAACTACAACACGATCACATCCGATCCTCCGTTCGGAATCACTCTTCACTGGTCAGACGCCGCGGGGGCTTCGGCCAACGACTATGATCTCTACCTGCTGGATTCGACCCGCACTACGGTTTTTGACGCGTCGACATCTATCCAGAACGGGAACGATGACCCGTACGAATACATCGACTCGGGTCCTTACAACGACCTCGGAAACACTCTGGTCGTCGTTCGAAATTCGGGAGCCACCCGCTTCATTCATTTGAATACCCTGCGCGGTGAACTGAGTATCGCCACTGACGGCCAGACGGCGGGACACTCCGCCGCGGAAAAAGCTGTGGGTGTCGCGGCCGTCGATGTTGGGATGACCGGATGCCCGACCTGCGCGCGCTTTGCAGGTGGCGTGGGCAACCCGATCGAGAGCTTCAGTTCGGACGGCCCGCGACGGATCTTCTACGAGGAGAACGGAACCCCCGTCACGCCGGGCAACTTCCTGGACGGCGGCGGGCAGTTGCTTCAGAAACCGGACCTGGCGGCGGCCGACGGGGTAGCAACGGCCAGCTCAGGCTTCAATCCGTTCTTTGGAACGTCCGCCGCTGCACCTCACGCAGCAGCCATCGCAGGATTGTTGATCGATCAGGACGAGGCGCTGCGCGGAGACCCTGCTGCAATTCTCGCAACGCTCAGCGCCCAGGCACTGGACATCGAGGCTGTCGGCCTCGACCGCGATTCGGGAGCAGGCGTGATTTTCTTCCCGATCTGCGGCGACGGAACACTCGATCCGCCAGAGCAATGCGATGACGGCAACACCAGCGCCGGCGACTGTTGCTCACCCACCTGTGAATTCGAACCGGATACCACCGAATGTCGCGCGTCCGCCGATGTCTGTGACGTCGCTGAACTCTGCACGGGATCCGCCGCGACCTGCCCCGTCGATGCTTTCGCAGCCGATACCACCGAATGTCGCGCGTCCGCCGATGTCTGTGACGTCGCTGAACTCTGCACGGGATCCGCCGCGACCTGCCCCGTCGATGCTTTCGCAGCCGATACCACCGAATGTCGCGCGTCCGCCGATGTC
>JAAELY010000404.1 GCA_024226335.1 bacterium | reverse complement strand
TTTCGTACTCTTCGAAATTCGACAGGCCGATGGCGATCGGCGTTCTGACGGCCTTGCCGTCACGGACCACGAAGATGCAATCGTGGCCGCTCACGTTGAGAATCGGGCCTCGCTTCACACAGAGCGTGCCGGTGCGTTGCTCGGTGACCGCATGTACGTCCACGCGGAGATTCGGCCGCAGCACCGCGTGATCGTTCTCATCCAGCGCCACCTCGAAGGTCACGATCCCGTTTCTCACCGTGGGCTGGATCTTGGTCACCCGTCCGGACAACCGGGTGTCGCCGCTGCGTACGAACGCCGGGAGCCCCACGGTCAGGCGCCGTGCCAGCACGTCGGACAGCGTCGCGTCGACGCGATAGGCGCTGAGATCGGCGACTCGGGCCACAGGCTCACCCTCTGCCACCGCGGCGCCTTCGCTGGTCACGACCCAGGTCACGATCCCGGGGCGGTCGGCGGTGACCTGCGTCCGTTCGAGTCGCTTTTTCGCTCGCTCCAGATCCTGCTCGAGGATGGAGATCTCGAGCTTCAACCCTTCCAGCCGCGCCGCCAGATCTTGCTCGGAGTTCAGTAACTGATTTTCGAGATGTCGCACCTCGATCTTCGCGCGCTCCACGTCGGTTTCCGATAGGCGAATCCCGTCTTCGGCGACGAGACCCCGCTCGAACATCTTGCGATTGCGATCGAGCTCGAACCTGAACGACTCCAGCTCGAGGGCCTTGATGTCGCGCTGTGCGGTCAGATCGTTCCTGGATCGCGCCAGCTCCAGGTTGGTCTTGCGTCGGAAGTTGTTCTTGAGCGCGATCTGTTCTTCGATCCGGTTCACTTCACGACGGGCATCGGTGTCGTCCAGGGCGACGATGGGGTCTCCCCTGCGGACCTCCGCTCCCGTGGTCAGCAGCACCTCGGCGACCCGGGTGGCCATGGGTGCCGTCAGGGTCTGTTCGAACTCCGGCACGACCAGACCTGAGGCGTCCAGCGTCGAAGACATCTCGCCCTTCTCGACGAT
>JAAELY010000403.1 GCA_024226335.1 bacterium | reverse complement strand
GCGCACTCGGCGGAAACGACTCGCGGCATCGAGTACGGCCGAGCTGACCCAGCGGATCAGCATGGACCCACCTTGCCAGCGTTTCACGTTGCGGGTGTACGTTGCGATCGAGCCGTTGAGGTTCTCGATCGTGTTCGTGCTCCGCAGTGTCCGGTACAAGCCGCCGGTGATTCCGAGGCGTCGAAACGTCAGCGTTTCGTCGAGTCCCTCGCGAACCGATGCCGCCGCCCCAGGATGTTCCAGTTCGAGCGAGTCCGCCAGCTTCATCAGCCGCCGCTTTGCCAGCTTCGCGTCTGTCGTATCCCACGACTCGAGGAGTACCTTGTTCACGCTGGCATGGAGATGGGCGGGCAGGTGATCGAGGATGTTGCGCCGCTTGTGGATCTGACATCGTTGGATGAGGCCACAACGATCGAAGACCTTCACGATCGCATGTCGCAATGCCTTCGACCCGTCGATCACGAAGACACGTTCTGAGGGGCCCTTGTAGGGGCCCGGTTGCACGCACCCGTTCGAGAGCCCCCAGATTCCCCGAATGCCGGATCCCAACAGCCGAGAACGGATGGTCCTATTAGGGAGACAGCGGTGCTATACTTCCTATCCGCCGGACTTCGTGTCACGGGATCCACCGGGGCGCTGTCTGAGGAGACGGAGGCCGAAAGCCGCGCCAAGTCGAGAAACCGCGTCGATTCATCCTTGCGGCTCGCGTGTCTCGTAAGGGTTGCGCAAGACATCGAAGTGACAGCGGACTACTGGTGATCCGCGGATCAGAACGCCAAATCCAGCCAAACGAAGCCAAGCAGGAGACTAGCCGCGTGATCGATGACCTCCGATTTGAAACTCGTGCCATCCATGTAGGCCAAGCTGCCGATGAGGCGACCGGTGCGACTATCGTGCCCGTTTACCAGACAGCGACTTTCACGCAAGACGCCATCGGTAGCCATCGGGGTTACGAGTATTCGCGCAGCGGCAATCCGACTCGAGATGCTTTGGAAGTCGCTTTGGCGTCTCTCGAGGGCGGGCGATTTGGCTTCGGGTACGCGTCGGGGATGGCGGCGATTTCCGGCGTGATGCAGTTGCTCTCGGCGGGCGATCACGTGGTGGTTTGCGATGACCTTTACGGCGGAAGTTATCGGCTCTTTACCTCCGTGATGCCTCGCTATGACGTCCGCTTCACCTTCGTGGATGCCACCCAACCGGAGAACATCGAGAAGGCCATCGAGTCTTCGACAAAGATGTTGTGGATGGAAAGTCCGACGAATCCAATGCTGCGCCTGATCGATCTTGCGGCCTGCGGCGAGATCGCCAATCGCCACGACCTGCAATTAGTCGTCGACAACACCTTCGCGACCCCTTATCTACAAAATCCACTGCAGCTGGGCGCCCATGTGGTCGTGCATTCGACAACCAAATACATCGGGGGCCACTCCGACGTGATTGGTGGAGCGGTCGTCGTTGATGACGAGGAGACCGCGACCCGCCTTAAAGTGGCGCGCAACGCCACCGGTGGCGTCCCCGGGCCGTGGGATGCCTGGCTCACCTTGCGCGGCACCAAAACGCTGGCGTTGCGCATGCGCGAACACCAGGCCAATGCGATGAAGGTGGCCGAGTTTCTCACTCAGCGCCCCGAAGTCGCGCGTGTCCACTACCCGGGGCTCGCCGATCACCCCGGGCATGACTTGGCGCGTAGCCAGATGCGGGGCTTCGGGGGAATCGTGACCATTGATCTCGCCGGTGGCGACTCGGCCGCTCGAGTTTTTTGTGAGTCCACCGAGTATTTCGCGCTCGGCGAAAGCCTGGGCGGTGTGGAATCTCTGATCGGTTATCCGTGGACGATGAGCCACGGAGCCTTTGCGCCGGCAGAAAAACTCAGCAAGGGCATCAGCGAGGCGACGGTGAGACTTTCGGTCGGCATCGAGCATGCCGATGACTTGTGCGACGACCTCGCCCAGGCGCTGAAGCGCGCCGCGGAAGCAAAGTGAAACGGGCGATCTTGCTTGTCGACCACGGCAGCCGTCTCCCTGAGGCAAACGCCCAACTCACCGACGTCGCCGACGCCATCCGCAGTCGCGCCCCCGAGCGTATCGTCGCCGTCGCGCACCTCGATGTCGGCGAACCCGACATCGCCCCGAGGGTTGCGTCCCGGCATCGTCAAGTCAGCACAGGAGGCCGAAGCTGCGCAAGAGTCCGCTCGCATCGCCTCCGCCACGACCGCAGCGCAGCCCCGAGCCCCAACGGCCCTGCCAGGCGCTCGAGCGCAAGCGTCATGACGACGAATCGTGCGGCGAGACCGAGACCGAGCATCCCGGCTACCTGGGCTCGCAGGAGACGTTCTACGTCGGCACGATCAAAGGCGTGGGGCGAATCTACCAGCAGACGTTCGCCGACACGTACTCGAAGGTCGCGGCCGTGAAGCCGTACACGTCCAAGACGGCGATCACGGCGGCCGATCTCCTCAACGATCGCGTGCTTCCGTTGTTCGAGGAGAAGGGAGGTCGGCTGCTCCGGATCCTGACGGATCGTGGCACGGAGTACTGCGGTCGCCGAGACGAGCATCCTTATCAGTTCTTCCTCGCGATCAACGACATCGATCACACGAAGACGAAGGTGAAGAGCCCGCAGACCAACGGAATCTGCGAGCGCTTCCACAAGACGATCCTGCAGGAGTTCTATCAGGTCACGTTCCGCAAGACGTTGTACAGCGATCTCGATCAACTGCAGGCGGATCTCGACGCCTGGCTTCTCTACTACAACCAAGAGCGCACGCATCAAGGGAAGATGTGCTGCGGGAGGACGCCTAACGAGACCTTCCACGATGGCAGGAAGATCTGGGCGGAGAAGGAGATCGGCGAAATCGCCGCTTAGACCCGATCCGACAGACGGTCCGCAATCAGGGTGACTGTCAGATCAGATCGTGACTACTACAGATAATGGGCGATCCTACTAGGTAGATAGAGGGGCTATTCTTCCTATCCACCCCGTAGGTTCGCATACTCGAGTGGTATCATGGCGAAGTGTGCGCAGTGCCCTGATCGACGCCACGTGCTACACTTACCCACGCATGGTCCTCCGCCCGTCCCCATCGCTCCGCCGCGACCGTTTCCTCTGCTCCTCGGCCGTCATCTGTCTGCTGGCAACACTGCTCGTGTGGCCGGCGAGTCGTGCCTTGGCAGCCACTCCCATGCATCCTTTTCCGCAGCACGAGCAATACGCCTTGGGCACGTTGCGGCCCAATCACGTCGCCCAGAGCGCCCTGGACAGCGATGTTCGGAATCTCTACGACGCCTGGAAGACCCGATACCTGGATCAGAACGGGACCGAGGGGGATGGGCATCCGCGCTACCGCGTGACCGTCGATCGTGATCCCAACGCCAACACGGTTTCGGAAGGGCAGGGCTTCGGGATGCTGATCGCGGTGCTCATGGCGGGGCATGACCCCGCCGCCCAGACGATCTTCGACGGACTCTGGGAATTCGCCCTCGATCATCGCAGCAGCATCGACTCGCGCCTGATGGACTGGAAGGTTGCAGCCGACGAGATCCCCGACGCTTTGGGAAACGATTCCGCCTTCGATGGCGACGCCGACATGGCCTACGCACTGCTTCTCGCGGAGCGCCAGTGGGGCAACACCGGCCGCTTTCACTACGACAACGAAGCCGCTTCGGTGATGGACGGCATCCTGGCTTCCACCATCGGGCCGACCACGAGGCTTCCCCTGCTGGGCGATTGGGTCGATCCGGGGGGCGCCATCTATTCGGAGCACACCCCGCGCAGCTCGGACTTCATGACCGAACATTTCCGGGCCTTTGGCAACGCCAGTGGCTTGCCGGTCTGGGGAGACGTAGTCACCGCAGTGCAGAACGCAGTGGACGCAATGCAGTCGTCTCACGCACCCGTGACGGGTCTGTTGCCCGACTTCATGGAGCCCGTGTCTGGCGTCGACCCCACACTGCGGCCGGCTGATCCGGGCTTTCTCGAAGGCCCCAACGATGGCTTCTACTACTTCAACGCATTGCGCGATCCCCTGCGCCTGGGAATCGATGCACTGCTGACCGGCGACGCGCGCTCGACGACACAGGTTCAGAAGATGTCGCTCTGGATCGCCGGAGCCGCCGCCGGTGACCCGGCAAAGATTCTCGCCGGTTACGAACTGGATGGCACACCGCTCGCGGGCAGCGGTTACTTCACCAGCGCTTTCGCCGCTCCATCTGCCGTGGCCGCCATGACCGAGCCCACGCAGCAGGCATGGCTCAACGATCTGTACGACTCGGTGCGGCTGTCGGACGAGAACTACTACGAAGACACCATCAGCCTGCTGGCCATGCTGGTTCTGAGTGGCAACTACTGGAGCCCGAGCACGCCTCCGCGACCGATTCCAGCCCTCGGGATGCCTGCCGTCTCGGCGCTGATGGCTCTGCTGATGGTAGCGGGCGCTGTCGGGCTGAGCCGCAGCTAGCCTTGCTACTGCTCGAAGACACCTTTGAGCGCTGACCCGAGCATCACCGAAAGCCCGGTCGAAGCGGCGAATCCAATAGCCGACATCGCTGCACCCGAGTAGTCTAGACACCGGTCATAAGAGTTCTTGCGCCCCATCGGAATCGGGCTCAGTGCGCGCTCGAGGTGATTGGTGTCGAGCGGGACCTCGGGGTCGCCCAGGAACACCTGGAGCCCGCGGCGGCGCGCAAGCGCGCACTTCGAGCTTCTCCCGACCCGAAAGTCCTTCCGCCGCGATCCGCTCCTCGTGCTCGTAGAGCAGCCCGATCTGATCCAGCGCCACCTCCGACAGCCCTGGCTCGACCTCTTCGGACTTCACGAAGCCGCGACGGGCGTGCATCCAGCACAGCGCGTGCACCACCTCATCTCTGTGTGAGGCGAACCGGTCATACGCTTCGTAGCCGTCGCTGACCAGCGTGCCGCGGAAGTCCCCGAGGATCTCGCCGACATAACGTTTCGCGCGGGACGGCGCGTAGGGAAACGTGACTTCGTCCTGCTCGCCGTACACCGGCCAGAAGTACGCCGTTCGCATCTTGCCCTTGGCCTTGGCCTTGGCCTTGCGACCCGCCCGGATCGGCGTCTCGTTCATCGCTACCACCTGACCCGAGAGGATCGAGCAGAGCTGCGCTTCGTAGATCGGTTCCAACAAGTCGATCACGCGGCCGATCCAGTTCGATAGCGATCCCCTGCTCACCTCCGGATCCCGAGCGGTCGAGGCTCGTTCTCCCGCCGCTCTGAGGGGCCCTTGTAGGGGCCCGGTTGCACGCACCCGTTCGAGAGCACCCGGATTCCCCGTCCCCCGAATCTCTGCCGGCCGATAATGGGCGGTCTTATTAGGTAGATTGGGGCTCCGTACTTCCTATCTGCTGTGGGGCTACAGCAGCGATCCGCTGACCAACGTCGTCGAGGTCTACATGAGCCAGCTCCGCAAGAAGCTGGGCGACGGCAAGGATGAACGGTTGATCTACACCGTTCGTGGGTTCGGCTACAAGATCGAATCCTGAATCCCTGCTTTCGGCGTCCTCATCAAACGTTAATGCTTCCTTTAGGCACTCGTTCATCAGGCCACAGGGTTCGCTAACACTCGCCCGGTAGCTTCTCCCTCATAACTCGGACATCGCATTCTCGCGATGCCGACAACCGAAGAGGGAATATCCAAATGAGACTTCTTGTATTAGCCATGAGCGTTGCTTTTGCCCTTGCCATCAGCCAAGCTCACGCGACACCACTCAACTTTTCCGGATCGTTTTCCATAGACGATGTTGGTGGCTTTTCAACCCCGCTAGACATCGTTGTGGGCGACATCTTCCTTTTCAACATGACGATTGAAGACTCGACACTAGATTCCGAATATGCCGGTCCTGTATCCTTCATAAATGCCATAACTCAGTTTTCGCTAACTGCATCCACCACCAATCAAGGTTCGTTTGATCCCCGATCATTGGTAGTCGACGAAGGAAATATCTCCAACGACGGGCAGTTCCTGGTCTTCGATCTGTATTTCGACCCTACAGGTCTCTATTTCCTTGGAATCAACCTCCCAGACGTGCTCACTTGGAATCAAGAGCCTGGCGCATTCTACTCTCTATCAGACTCACTGAGCACTCCCATTGATACAGCATTCTGCGTGGGGTGTGGGACGTCGATAGATTGGCACTTTCATGATGGAGGCAGAGCCTTAGGTAGACTGACGGCATTTTCGGGGGGTGTTTTGGTCCCCGAACCCTCTTCAGCAGTGCTCCTACTTCTTGGGTTAGCGGGTCTCTCGTTTGTTAGGTCTCGGCATCGGGCATAGGGATTCTTGGCTGCGTTCTTGGCTACGTCCGATGAGAAGCGATTGGTCCAAGGATTCCCATGTCTTGCCGGCGGGCCGTCCTCGCCGACGCTCCCCTGCGAGGAGGGTCTGAGATGGCGGGGACGGTCCGGGAGGGCGCTCGCCCGAGACTGGCGCAGCGCGCTCGCTTCTGGCTTCAGCCACCACGAGGCCTGCGTGGTGTAGGGAAGACGGCCCGGGCCTACGCGAAGGCGCACGGGCTTGCCCGGCTGCCCGCGTCCGTTCGAGAGCACCCAGATTCCCCGACTGCCGGATCTCAACAGCCGACAATGGGTGGTTCTGTCAGGTAGATTGGGGGTAAGCGATCAAAGATCGGCGTCGTTGACTTCGTGAGCAAGGGTGGTGCGAGGTCAGCGCGGAGTCTGATCGAGGACGGAGCGATGGGGCTCTTCGGCGAAGCGGGTCTTCCACATCCGCGGCGTGAGCTCCTCGACGCG
>JAAELY010000402.1 GCA_024226335.1 bacterium | reverse complement strand
TCCTTGCGCATCGCGCACCGGAGCTCTCGTCCTCAAGCACGCCGAGGGCATCCTCAAGGCCGCCGACTTGAACACGGCGGACTTCAGCCTCGAGAAGGCAGGCCTGGCGAAGGAGGCCGGCGCCCGGTCCAGATCGCCAAGGCGGCTCTCCACCTCAGCTCAGCGACCGACCTGGCGACCGTCCGTGAGGCCTCACCACCGAGCGATGGCCCTCGGGGCCGGACATCCTGAATCTCGAGCCCTGCAGCGCCTTGATTAATGGGCGGATGCGTCGATCCCAAAGGTCCGAACCTCTACATGCCCGAACTTGTTCTTCACAACCTTCGTCGCGAGTTTCTCCAGGCGCCTTATCAGGTCGTGGAAGGTCAAGATCGTCCGGGTCCCCGGGTCGCGCCAAGTGCGTGTGCGAACGCCCTCTTTGCCAGCCCTGAAGCGGCCGTGGTGCGTGACCACGAGGACACCCCACCGGCGTTCTATAGGCTTCAAGTACTTCACGGCGAGCTGCTTGGCGAGGGCGTTTTCGAGCTGTCGTACGGTCCAAGGCATCCCACCGTGCTTTATCTCGATCGCTACCTCGACGGAGGCCGCTGTGGAGGAGATGATGATGTCCGGCTTGTCACCGTCTGCGACCTGAGCCTCGCGATGAGCGTGGTAGCGACCTTCAGAGCGATGCTCCATCTGCTCGGTCAGCCACTCTTGGATCTCCTGCTCGTTCTCCGCGCGAACGACCAGTGACCGCGATGTCGCATCGCGACGACGGAAGCTGTTCTGGATATCGGAGAGCACCGCTAGAACAACACGCAACAATGCTTCTCCTGTCTTCGCGGGGGCGATGAGACACCGTTCGAAGTGCAGGACTTCCGTAGGTGCCCAGATCGGCAGTTCGGCGTCGTGCTCGGCCTTCCCGTGTGTGAGCTGACGGAAATGGATTGATCTGGCCTTGCAAGTCTCGGCTGCGGAAAGCGCCCGCATGGCGTGCTGGGCGTGAGCCCCGGGCCTGTCGATCAGGGCCTTGAAGATGACATCGCGCGCGCGCTCGGCGTGATCGCGGGTATCTTGCGTGTGGTGCCCGTCGTGCGAAGCGTCGTCCTCTGGCCGAACATACTGGTAGGTAAGGCGCGCAAGAGCTTCCAGCGATGCGACCGTTGCAGTGGCGAGGGCTCCCGG
>JAAELY010000401.1 GCA_024226335.1 bacterium | reverse complement strand
TGCTCGGATGTTGTCTGTCGCTATGAAGAACCTACGGCAGGCGGGACTATCTGCGCACCTGCAGCAAGGGACGGTGGAAGATCTGCCTTTCGAAGACGGGTACTTCGACACGGTAGTCAACACCATGGCGTTCTCAGGCTACCCAGACGGTGCCAAGGCCATGGCAGAAATGCGTCGCGTTCTGGCGTCTGGGGGGAGGCTTGTGCTGATCGACATCAACTACCCGGGCGATGGCAATTGGATCGGAACAAGATCGACGCGAACTTGGCAGCTGGCAGGTGACATCATCCGCGACATGGAGCAGCTGCTGGCCGCTCACGGGTTCGACTACGAGGACGTCGAGATCGGCGGCTTCGGGAGTGTTCACCTGTACATCTGCCATAGGAATTGAGGGTGTGCCCGGCAAGCGCATGCAAGCTCGACAAGTCTCTGGGGCGCTACGTCGAGCGGAAGGGTGACTCCTCTCTCGGCCCCAGAACCGAAGGCCGCCCGTCGTTCTACCGAGGCCGCAGGTGACGCCAAACCGCCCCCTGGTGGGCCATAACCGGGGTGAGCCATATGCTGCCGCGAAGCTGCTTATTGCTCTCTGGATTGACGACTTGACGGTGACAGGCCCAACGGCTAGAATCGCAACTCCAATGACGATGGCAATGAAAAAGAGAGTACTATTCGCATTTCTCCTGTCGGCTTGGCAGCCAGGCCTCGGTCAGCTGTATGCGGGTCGAGCTCTCAGAGCACTGATCTTTTGTAGTAGTTATACGGGTGTTGCGGCGGTCTTCTTCTACGGCATCTTCGGTCGCTCACTCGCGGGTGCAGTGACCTTTGTGGTACTAGTAGTCACTATTAGGCTCTGCTCAGCAGTGGACGCAGGTCTCCTCGTCAGGAGAGCCTCGGATTCTCGCCGCTGGTTCCAGCGCGCGTACGTTTGCGTCCCGCTTGGGATTGTTTTCGCAATCGCTTTCGTTCCCTTGTTGGCTTCTATCCAGAACTTGAAGTCGTACTACATTCCTAGCGGCGCCATGGAACCTACCCTCATGGTTGGCGACCGTCTAATCGCTGACCTGGACGCGTACGCCGTGGCGCCGCCTGGGCGAGGCGACATCGTAATCGTCCGCTCTCCAGAAGACCCCACTGTCGAACTCATCAAGCGGGTCGTGGCAGTCGGTGGCGACACGGTCGAACTCCGGGGCAAGACCCTCTACCTCAACGGAGCCGCGGTCGATGAGCCCTGGGTCGTTCATCTCGACCCGACAATGGCGTCTCGTGACAATCCAATGAGTCGTCGTTTCTCACGCGACCATATGGCGCCTCTGGCAGTCCCTGAGGGTCATCTCTTCCTAATGGGCGACAATCGAGACTTCAGCTACGACAGTCGCTTCATCGGTACCGTTCCCGTGGCGTCAGTTCACGGTGCCCCTCTCTACGTCTACTGGTCTCCACACAGGAATCGTATCGGAATCAAGTTGGACTCGTATGCCACCGCGGCCTTACCAGACGAATCGAGCGAACGGCACACGGCGCCGCGCGTCCTGGTCGCCGCTCATCCATAATCGTTGGGCGTCTCCCGCAACGCCATTGAAACATGAAAAGTCGTAAGAGCCTGCTACTGTCTTTCGGCGTGCTAGCTGCGGCTTGTGGCGCGTTGCTATTCGTCTCCGATTCAATCTGGCTCCAAGGGCAAGAAGATGGATCATATCGCTACGTGGAAACTCGTCTTCCTATCCCGTCGTCTACTGGCATCCCGCGCTAGTTCTGTACCTTCATGGCGCAGGCGCTCGTCGAGCCTCCAGCTCCTGCAAGTTGGGCAAGAAGGAGCAATCATCAGAGCACTACTTCCAGTCGCAGAAGTTCAAGGACAAGAAGATCCAGGAAATGATTCGAGTAGCCAATTCACCGATGCTTGCTGCTCGCATGGGGCGTAACCGAAAGCGAAAGCTGCGGCAGGATTGGGAGTCTGCGAAAGTCAATGTGATGCGTGAAGCGGTGCTTGCGAAATTCACACAGCATGACGACCTGAAGGAGTTGCTCTTGTCCACCAGGGATGCGAAGATCGTAGAACACACAGAGAATGATGGCTACTGGGGTGACGGTGGAGATGGCCGAGGAAAGAACATGTTGGGGAAAATTCTCATGGATGTCCGTGAGAAGCTGAGGCAGGGTGCGTAATCGGGTAGCCGGGCGCTGCCCGCGCGGCTTCAGGGTCCGGTGGTCAGTCCAGCTTGGGCCACAGCTCGCGGAAGCAGAACCACTGGTGAGGCTCGCGGCGGATCGCCCACTCGACGTCGGCGCCGATGCGGCGGACGGCTTCGGCGAGGGCGTCGTCGCCGCGGCCGGCGACGCGGATCGGCGGCCGGAAGACCAGCTGCGAGCGGTGGCGGCCGCGGCGGAAGACGAACACCGGCAGCAGGGCGACGCCGGCGGCGCGGGCCAGGGCCGCGGGACCCGAGGGCAGGTC
>JAAELY010000400.1 GCA_024226335.1 bacterium | reverse complement strand
TCGGACTGATGCTGTCCGGGTAGATCAGTGACCAGTTCTTGTGATGTGCGTCGCCGTTGCCGCTGGCAATTACGAAAACGATGCGATCGATCAGCAGAAGTACCTCCTCCTCTCCCGCGATGGAAAGCACGAGCGAGGCGATCGTCTCGTAGTTGTATTTCCGGTACTTGTTCTCAGGGTAGAGATTGAGAATCTGGGCGAAGTCCTCTTGATGGATGCGTACGCCGCCGGGCGGTCGGTCGTAGCGCTCGAGGGCGAGTGCCGGCTCGCCCCGCAGCTTATCGAGACCAGACGGAAGACCTTCGATTCGATGGGTGTCGACGAGCTCAAAGCGCGGAACCGAGATTCCTGCCTCGCGTGCCCAACGAAGAGTGGACCACTCGTTTAGAGGGACTCTTTCGAACCTCGCGTCGGGAAGCTTGACGAGCCAGTCGCCACCCTGTCCGCTCGCCGGGAGAACGAGGGCCTTGCCTCTGCGGCTGACCGAGAACTTGAGTTGAACGCCGGCCAAGGAGAATCGCAATCTTGTACCGTTCTCGGGCGTGCGGTGGTCTTCGGTCTCCTCATCCTCCCCAAATGCGATGACGTCCTCTTCCTCCTCCGATGGGATCGCGCGGATCGCGCCTGGTAGATCTTCGCCGAGGTGTCGCAGAATGAAATACTCGCGCGACGGTGCGACCCCTACTTCGCTCGCGATAAGGTTCCGCAGCTCGCCTTCCGGTAGAAGATTCGAGAAAAACGGCGGTAGGCGCTGGCGGGAGACATAGCTTCGGCGTAGATCGTCCTCGAACCACTGACCGAGCACAGGTCTCGGGTAGAGATCGAGGTAGGAGTCGAGAAAGCGGAACTCGATGCGGTCTTCGTGGCCCGACCGCGTGAGGACTCCGACGTCGGTATCGCCGAGCCGAATTCGTATCGACATCCCTAGATCTCCTCGGAGTCACTCACAACCAGTGACGTGATCGACGGCCGGTCGGATTCGTTCCAGCGGGCGTGGCGGGCGAGAAAGCTCTCCAAGTGCTCCTCGAGAAGAGTTCGTCGTCGTTCGAGGAATTCGCGAAACCGCCCGCGGCGAAGCGCCTCGATTGCCTCTTCGTCGACCGCATGGGACGTCCGTACGCGGCGACCCGAGCTCGACAGCAGCAATCGTCGGAGACCTGAGGGAGTTGCCGGATGGAAGAATCGGTTTGCCACCGATCGCACCAGATCCTTGTCGAGCCCGGAGCCCGCTGTGAACATCTGCCGGAAGGCGTGAGGGCCGGTCGCGAGCTCCTCGACGTCGAGAATCTCTCCGCTCGCGAGATCGCGAGGCTGTAGCGCGACCAGCGCGAGCGCTTGGAGCTTTGACGCCGCGAAGCGAAAATTGAAGTTGCCGTGAGGAACGACCGGCTGCTCTTTGCGGAGCGATCCGAGAAGCGCTTGAACGGCCTGTTCCTCGTCGTGACCGATAAGCGCCAGCGTCGAACGCGTGGAGACGGTCGCTCCTTGATGCTGAGCGCTCCACGCACCTCTCCAGACCCAGCGTGCGAGGAGGTCTCGCGATCGCGGCTGTGGGCTCGGATGGAGATGGAAGAAGCGGCTCAGGGTCAAGATCGGCAGCTTGTAAGGCAGCAAGCTCTCATGGGGAATGTCGGCGTCGTTCTTGAGGAAGAGGACCGCGGCCTCAAGGGCTT
>JAAELY010000399.1 GCA_024226335.1 bacterium | reverse complement strand
TGCTCATGCGAGCGCACGGGACGTCGATCGACGGGATGTAGTACAAGAGCTGGCCCGCAGCGTTGGCGTTGAGTCGCGCATGAGCGTGCATGGCATAGGAGACGATGCGCCACTCGTAGGCACACTCGTACCAGCCCCTGGCGTTCCGTAGTCGTGGATCCGGGCCAGAGGTCTGGATGACTGTGGCTTGGAGAGCATGCCAAGCCTTCTCCGAGATCTTCTTCCCACCGGGCGTCCGCATCGCCTCCAGGATCTCGATGAGCAGCGGATCGTCGAAACGTCGCATTTCGACGAAGTCGAGGACGTACTCCATGTCCAGAAGCAGCTTCCGGCCCTGCTGGTGCTCGTAGGATTGGTTGCTTGGAGGAGCGAGCAGAGAAGCCGATGGTGGCACAGGCGGGAGCTGGTAGAAGTCGCCGGACAAGATCTTGCACGGCATACGGCCCCACGTCTCGGCTGGCTTCATGTACTGGGTGGAGTCGAGGTTGTGGCGCAGAGCTCGTCCGTACGTCTTGCGTAGAGCATCGGCATGAAGAAGGTCACCGGGAACAGCGCCCAGCTCATCGATGACCTCGACGCCGAGGTCTCCGGCGATGCGGTCCATTTTCTTTTGCGTCTGCGGGTTCAGTCGCAGTCTGGCCGTCTGCAGGGAATCGGTCAGGAGGAGACCGTTGGCCGCGTGCAGCGTTCTGGCTCGTGAGCCCAGGTTTTGAGCGGCCTGGTTGGACTGTGCTGTGGCGGAGTAGCCGTTAGGCCCGAAGTACGTTTCAGCGAGGGGCTGCACGATCTTCCCGAGGGTGCGTGTCTTGCCGACTCCGCCGCCGCCGAGCCAGATGGCTCGGTGGTTGTTGGTGGGTGTGGCCACGGGCAGATAAACGCAGGACTTGTCGGGCCGCGTGTCGAAGCGCTTCTGCAGGGACAGTGCGAGAAGCGCCACGGCGTCGATCTGTTCCTCCGTGCAGTTATTGTCCTCGAGGAGTTTGCGCGCGACGGCCGCGGGCCCCTGCATGGCCAAAGGCACCGGCACGAGCTGCGGCTCTGCTGGCTGGGAAGCACTGCTGGGCCACATGGAGCCGTTCGCATCCGCATCGTCGAGATTCTCCTCGCCGCCGGTCTGTTGTTTCTTGGCCAAGGCGATAGTCTTCTTCTGCAGCGCGACCATGTCGGTGTGAGGTCGCCCGTAGCCACGCACGAGTGGTACTGTACTGGCGGGATCGAAGGCGAAGTTCTGCTGCAGAAGGGTGCCGTAGGCATCGTTGAGGTGCATCAGGTTGAGGTCGGCCTGGCTCTTGCGCGTCTTGAAAGGAAGCGACGCGATGTCCTCCTGCTGCAGGCACAAGGAAAGTGTTCTGGTGACTTCGTGCAAAGGAAAGTTCGATAGGTCGCAGGGCGGGACGTCGACGTCCTGTTCGTCGCCGTCCCCGCCGCCCATGTCGACGAATTCCATGGCGGGCCGAGTGCGGTGTTCGCCATCATCGCTGTCGGAGTCGTACTCGGATT
>JAAELY010000398.1 GCA_024226335.1 bacterium | reverse complement strand
GAGAAGCGGGAGTCGCCGCCTGAGCAAGAAGCGTGATCCGATCGCAGATCCGTAGATCTGCAGAGGGTCGCGCGACGCAGCGCAGGCGGATGCATCGCGCTTCGCAGCCGCAGCCTCCCTGTGCAGAGGTTCCCTAGCCCGAGTGGCGGGTTAGATTCCGGCCTCTACGCCGCGCCCCACTCGTTCGAGTAGCGATGCAAGCGAGTGATCCCCCAGGCTCTCGATGACCAGTGTTGCCTCGCTGAAATCCATTTCCAGCGTCATCGGGCCGGGTACGGCCACGCAGGGAATTCCGGCTGCACGAGCTGCAGCCACGCCGTGATGCGAATCCTCGAAAGCAATGGCCTCGGCCGGCGAAACTCCGAGCGTGTCGAGTGCGTGCTGGTAGAGTTCCGGATCGGGTTTCGCCCGCGCGACGTCGTCGCGCGTCGAGATCGAATCGAAATGATGATCGAGTTCCAACCTGCGCAGGTGAGGGACGACCCATTCGCATTCCGAACTCGAAGCGACGGCCGTGCGCAGTCCCAATTCTCGGGCGGACTCCAGAAGGTCGAGAACTCCGGGCATCGGTTCGAGATTTGCAAGGAACTCGTCTCGCCACCGCCTGCGATCGATGTGGAGTTTATCGGCATCCAGTGATGGGCCAACCAGGGACCGGAGCCTCTCCATCGGGTCGAAACTTGCGGAGCCCGTGCCGATTCCGTCCAGCCACTCCCCTCGCTCGAAGGCCAGATCGAAACTCTCGAAGACGTACCGCCAAGCCTCGAACACAGCCGTCTCGGTGTCGAGAATCAACCCATCGAAGTCCAGAACAAGCGCGTTCACACGGCGAAGATAACAGGTCGAGTCTGTATTGCCTCTCGCGACCCCTATACTCATTCTCATGGAAAGTGTGCGGGTAGATCGTTGGCTTTGCGCGACGCGTGTGTTTCGCTCGCGGAATCTGGCGTCGGAGGCTTGTGTCGGCGGTCGTGTGAAGCTCAACGGCGGGACTGTAAAGGCGCATCACCCACTTCGGGTCGAAGACGAAGTCGTCGTAGAGACCCCGCGCGGGCTGCGCATCCTTCAGGTCAAGGCGCTGGCTGAAAAGCGCCTCTCGGCCCCACTCGCGCGCGAACTCTACGAGGACAATTCTCCCGAACCCGCTCCGCGCGATCCCTATCTGCCCCGCGAGCCCTCACGGCCACAAGGCGAGGGGCGTCCCACCAAGCGCGATCGTCGCGCACTCAATCGTTTCCGCGGCCAGGACTAGGGAACCTCTGCACAGGGAGGCTGCGGCTGCGAAGCGCGATGCATCCGCCTGCGCTGCGTCGCCTGTGCAGAGATTCCCTAGCAGTCCTCTCCATGGACGGCGTTCAACCAGACGATCGAGCGGGTCAACGCGTTCACGTCGTCTGCGACGAGTTTCAGAAGGCGCTTCAGGCCTCGGTCAGCTTTTCCAGGTAATCCACGATGTCCGCAGACTCGTGCATCCAGCTGACTTTGCCCGAATTATCTTCGATACGCAGGCAGGGAACGGTGCGCCGGTTCGTTGCCGTGATCAGTGCCTCGCGGTGGCCGGCGTCCAATTCGATGTCGCGCAGTTCAACGTCGAGTCCCAGATTTTCGAGGGCGCTGCGTACACGCGCGCAGAATGGACAGCCCTCGTAGTGATACAGCGACAGGCCCTGGGTGCTCACGTTCATCCCCACTAATGTCCGTCCTTCGTGCTCGCGTCGAAGCGGGCGCGTGGTAGCTTGAGATTCCAAAATGAGCGGCGAATCCCAGAAGCGAAGCAAGGCTAGCACAAACGGCCACCGGCAGAGGCGAGTTCAGCTGGCTTGCGTGCTCGTGCTTTGCCTGTTCTTCGTCGACTGTTCAGTCCTTTCCGGTCTGGATCGCTCGCGGGTTCCGCGAATCTTCGAAGGCTCCTCATTGCGGGAGGCCTTCCCCAACTCGCCTTCGATCAAGCAGCGCGAAGCGGGTGTCTTCTGGAGGATTGCCGAGCAGAGCGAACTCCCCGTCTTCCGAGCGCGTGAAGCGGACTGGGTAGAGATCGAAACCGAACTCGGCAGACTGCGCGCGGACTGGAATCTGGTCGCTCTGGGTGAGGCCGAAGTACTCGCCGATATCGTGCCCATCCTGAGCCGGGCGAAACGAGAGGGCCTGGACCCCAATGGATTCCACCTGTCGCAAGACGAACTACTCGGCGTCAAGCTCCAGGGCAATTCACTCCTCGTCACCAGGGAAGGCGTGGCACTCGCGGTCGATCCAGTCGGGTTGCTCGAGCGCAGCCGGAACGCCCACGATTCCGCTCTGTCGCAGTTGCGCGCAGCGATCGACGCGTTGGTGGAAGCTCTTCCGGCGGGAACGCTCGATCTGGGTGGACGGCTCGCAGCCGTCGATATCCTGCAACAACTGGACAAGACCGACGCCCAGGAGGATTTTGATTTCGTGCTGCCCAGTTATGCGCGGCGCCTCGTTCGCACTGGCTGGCTTTCCCATCTCGATGCTCCGGTCGAACTGGCGCAAACGCTCGAGTCGGCGGTTCGCGAAGCCGAGCGTCTGTTGCCACAGAGCGTCTACCAGGGCGATGGCGTTCGCGTCGCGGATCTCTCCAGCGCTCTGGGCCAGCGGGTCAGCACCCTGTCGACCCCTGAGCGTGCCGCCTATTCGCGTCCGGCCGCGAAGCCCGCCTACTACACGAGAGAATCCGTTCGTCTGGTCGTTCGCGTTCCGCGCGATGCGGACCCACTGCGCGAAGCGAATCGCTTCACCCGCGTGGAGGTTTTCGCGGGCCCGCGCCGCATCGCCAGCTGGTCCGAGTCAGAGGGCTTCTGGTCGGACGACCTGGTGTGGCGTCTCGGGTTTCCCGTCAACGGTGAAGACGTCGAACCGGACGCGCTGGGCGACGCATTGCCTCCGCACGTACTCGCCGTTCAACCCAACGGGGATGTGATGGCGCTCTTCACTCGACACGGGGCGCTGCGACCCGCGAAGAGCGGCGATCCGGAAGATGCGGAGCGCTTCTACGCAGAGGTGACACTCGCGCTTCCCGATGCCGCACACCTGGATCTGATCGGCCAGTACCTGCTCGTATACGCCTACGACAGTCCCGACAGTCGCAAGCCTGCACTGATCGGGACTCGGCAGGTGAGCGGGGACATCCACCAGACTGCCACGGAGACTCTCGATACCCAGACAGGCGGCATGTATCGAGGCGATTGCGACGATCTTTCGGAGCTGTACCAGGTGATCGCGCAGCGACAGGGCCATAACGCGCATCTGATCGGGTTGCCCGCACACGCGGCTCTGGCCTGGGCGGAGCCGAGTGATGAAGGTTGGCGGACCTATGTGCTGCAAACCGGCCAACCGCTGGCTTTCTGGGCTGAGACGTTGCCCGAGAGTCTAGAGCGCGTGTATCGCAGCTTTGGCGTCGGGCAGGTGTTCGATCTGACGAAGCTCGAGATCTTGTTGCGCTTCTCGGGCGAGAACACGCGGTCGAGCTGGTATCTGAGTCACAGGATTTTCTCCGACGTGAATTACGCCACACGGATGGTCGACATCCAACGAGACTGGCACTTTCAAACCTACCAACGCGCGATTGGGAAAGTGCTCGGATTGATCGAGGACGGCGACGACGACGCGGCGAACTACAATGAGCTGGCAGGCCTGTATCGTTACACCGGCCAATACACTCTGGCAGCCGATAGTCTGGTTCACGCTCTCGAACGGACGGACTCACTCGAGACGCGCGTTTCGATGTCCTTGGATCGCATGCAGTCTCTTTTCGAAGCCAATCGCGTAGAGGATGCCGGGGAACTTGCCGAGTACATTCGCAAAGAGTTGATCCCCGAACTCGATCGAGAGCACGGAACCGTACTCCTGGAGCCTCGTATGTCGCTAGTCGACTCGCTGCAGTCCGAGAAGCGCGATCTCAAAACGGCTCTCGATCTCCTGGCCAATGAAGTGCTTCCGCGGGTCGATCCGGTCGTTGCCAGCCTGGGTGAGTGGTTGCACAGCGAGGCCTACGACGCGGAGCTATTCGAGAGCCAGCAGGAACGACTTCGCTATCAGCTGCGCTGGTTTGCCAGTAGTGCGGTGGGGCTGATTTCCGAAACCGGCGAGACCTCACTGGAGGAGCACCCCGATCGGGAACGCGTGTCAGAGGCCGTCTGGGCCTGGCTGCGGGACGTTGCATTCTTCGACGTCGAGGCGTCTGAATCCCCGCTCCTCGGCTACGCAACGCTCGGGCGCTACTACCAGGCTCTGATGAGTGAGGAAGCTTTTGAAGAGCGCTTGCGGGCGGCACTACCGCCCACGGATCCGAACCGAGACCACACTCTTCGCGCTTCGGACGACGCGTATGTCGACCTGGATTTTCGCTGGATCTCGATCTCACCACCGTTCTGGATGTACCGGCTCGCGGCATTGTTTTCGCGCGAGCACACCACCGTCGACGCAGATCGCGTGGCCTTCCTGGCCAGACGTCTGGAGGAATCCCGCGAGCAAGCTCGCCGACTCGGATACGACCATGTCAGCTTCGAAAACAGCTCGCGAATCGGAGAGCTGATTGGGGCGCTGGTCGCACGCGATATCGAGACCCTGAGGCGCATCTTCCGCCAGGACAATGTTCGCAACGACCGGCGGATCCGACTCGAGGTGTCGAGCTGGGTTGCGACTGCCGCGCGCTTCATTCCCCTTGACGACTATGCCGAGCTCATCGACGTGTGGCGAGAGGAAGTCAATTACAAACCGATGTACTTCTGGATCGCATGGACCGCGGCTTTGACCGGGGCCACCGACCACGCCCTCCTGGTCGCCGGGCTGGCCGCGAATCAGTTCGAGGATGACCCGGCTTTCCTCGAAGAGTACGAATTCATGAAGCGGCGATTCAAACCGTCGGCCGACCCACCATCTGTCGGTAAGCCGAAGCCCACATCAGGTAGCCGATCGTCGCTGCGGGAATCACACCGATAACCAGGGCGAAGAATCCGGCGATGAGCAGGATCCATTGGATCACGAGCAGCCCGGCGACGCGCACGGATCGACCGCGAGTGATGTTCCAGGATGCCTGAAGAGCTTCGATCGGTCCCAGGCCCCGGTCGACGATGAAGAACACGCCGAAGTTCAGGCGGCTGATCACGAACAGAGCCCATACGAAAGAGAACAGTGTTCCGATCGCTTCGAGAACACTGTTCTGGATGATGATGCCTGCCGTCTGCACGATCTGCCCAATCCACGAGGCGAAGAAAATCGAGATAAACAGCACCAGAGTGGAGAGAAGGGAGCTGCCGTAATTTGAAAAGCCTGCGAACAGATCGCCGAATTGAGCCTTGCGATCCATCATGTTGAGCGTGAACCGGACCATTCCCCAGACGATCACCGGCGCAATCAGGAACAGACCTAGCACGGGCGGGATGAAGGCCGAAAGGGCGATCAACACCCCGCCGACCAGACCCACACCGAGCCAGAGCGGGAAGTTCGCCCAGGTGGCATTCCAGGCGTCCGAGAGCGCCTGGCTGATATCGAACTCTCCATCGCCTTCGCCGAATAGAGCCGATTCGTCGACCAACGGTGCGTCGGGAGGGGCATAGCGGTCATCTGTCATCGGGCTGCTCCCATCTCGTGTGCATTCTTTCCCGTCAGGGCACAGGTTCGGTCAATCAGGACAGAGCTTGAGTGCCGGGCACGGCCGGATCAACGACCGCCAGCGAGAATCGGGCCTGTTCCCGCGGCTTGCAAACGCACCTACCAGGCACCGCTCCGGCTCGGTCCCGAATGTTCTTCGAGGGTTTGCCGTTGACCCGGGGTGTCCGGACGTGGAATCTAGTGTGTATGAGTTCGTTCAGAGAAAACCTCGAGGCGCTCGGAGTCACGGAAGCCAGTGTGGCCGACCTCCGCAGCGATCTGACCCGATTGCCCAGCGAGATCGACCAGGCGGAGGCGCGGGCACAGGCGGCACGCGACGCTCTGGCTGCCGAAAAGGAAGCCCTGGCCTCCGTAGAGAAGGCGAGGCGGGACAAAGAGAACGAACTCGCCGACAGCGAGGTCCAGCGCGAGAAGTTCCAGAATCAGACTGCGCTCGTGAAGACCAACACGGAATACACGGCTTTGCTCCACGAGATCGAAGGCATGACTCAGCGCATTTCCAGCGTCGAGGAGGATATTCTCGAAGCGATGGACGGCGCCGATGCGGCCGCGGTGCGCCTCAAGGCAGCGGAGAAGGAGCAGAAGGAAAACGAGAAGGTCGCAGTCGGGGAGGCCGAGGCGCTGCGCAGGCGTACTAGCGTGGCGGAAGAAGAACTCTCTGGTCACATCAAGGTCCGCGACGGTCTGCTCGACGAACTCGGTTCGGAAGTGCGGACGCACTACGAGAAGCTGGCGGGCAAGCTGGGCACAGCGGTTGCGCGTATCACCAACGAAACCTGCGGTGGTTGTCACCGCACCATCCCGCCCGAAACGGAAAACCGCGTGCTTGCCGGTGAATTGAACTACTGCGCCAATTGCCAGCGTATCCTGGTCAGGACGATCGAATAGGCGCTCTCGCCGAGGGTTCGCTTTTTGTCCATTTTTTGTAGCTAATTCAAATAGTTACAGATTCTCCTCGTCGGTACCGTTGTCAGATATTGGCTTGCCCCGTTTGCTAGAATCCGTCTTGCTCCGGGGGGTGCTGAAAGGGTTTGATGCTGGATCGGGATCGCTATTGGGACTGCCTGGACCAGGCGATGGAAGCCTCCTCCACCGGACGGGGAGACGAGGCCCTCGCATGGATCGACGAGGCGCTGCGGGCAAATCCCCTCGGCGCTGAAGCTCGCAACGGAAGAGGCGAAATCCTCTGGGATTCCGGGCTCATTGAGGAGGCCGTTGCCGAATTTGCCAAGGCTGCGGAAGCCGATCCGGACTATTTTCCGGCTCAGCTCAATCACATCGAGATCCTGATCGAGGAATTCCACGAATACGAAATGGCTCTGGAGGTCAGCGACGCCATCCTCGCCGTGCGAATCGATCGCCCCGTGGAGGCCGAGGTCTACTATCTGAAGGCCAAGGCGCTGTTCTACCTGGACGATCTGGAGGGTTCGCTCTTCCTGTTGCGCAGGGCCAGCAAAGCCCAGGCCGATGTGGGGATCTACCGCGGCTTCGAGGGCCAGATTCTGTTTGAACTGGGTCTTTTTGATGAGGCCCGGAAGGCTCTGGATCGGGCGTTGATTCTCGAGCCGGATTGCGCCCACAGCAGTTACTACATGGCCCACCTGTACGAGCACGCGGGTGACTACGAGCACGCGGAGCGGCTTTTTGCCGAGGCGGCCGAAATCGACCCTCAGCTCTATCCGGTGCCCACACGCATCTCGGACGAAGAATTCGAGGCAGCGGCCACCGCCGCGCTGCGCGAGCTACCGGAACAGATCCGCAGATACGTAGAGACGTGCCCGATCATCATCGAGGACCTGCCAGACGTCGAACTGGTGCGAAGCGAGTCGATCTCTCCGCAGGTGCTGGGGATTTTTCTGGGCGTTCCCGTGACCGACCCGGATTCCAATCCACATCACGCGCCCGAACCACGCAGCGACACCGATCGCATCGTGTTGTTCAAGCGCAACCTGGAAAAGATCGCCGGCGACCTCGAGGAACTGATCGAGGAGATCCGGGTTACCGTCAAGCACGAGATCGGCCACTACCTCGGGATGGACGAGGACGAGGTCGAGCGCCTCGGCCTTGCCTGATCCGGGCGCAAGCGACGAACTCGTTCGCGCACTGGCGGCTCTTCCCGATGTCGTCGAGGTTCTGAGTCGACCCTCGGAGCGCTTCGTGTACGAGTCCGACGGGCTCACGCTGCTTTCTGGAAATGCGCGCGCCGTCGTTTTTCCTGTGTCGACCGAAGCCGTCGCTGGAGTCGTTCGGCTGTGTAATGAAGCGGACGTACCCTATGTGCCGCGAGGGGCCGGAACCGGACTCTCAGGCGGAGCGACCCCGGTTGAAGGTTGCGTCCTGATCGAGTTCTCACGTATGAACCGGATCCTCGAGGTCGACGCGGTCAATCGCACGGCCACCATCCAGCCCGGTCTGATCAATGCGCATCTTTCCGAAGCCGTCGCGGATCTGGGACTTCTCTACGCCCCCGATCCCAGCAGTCAGTCGGCCTGCACGATCGGCGGGAACGTCGCTGAGAATTCCGGCGGGCCACACACCCTGAAGCACGGCACCACCAACCCGCACGTGCTCGAAATCGAAGTCGTGCTGCCGGACGCGAGCGTCGTTCGACTCGGTCGGCGCGACGGACACACGTCGGGTTACGACGTGCGGGGGCTTTTCGTGGGCTCTGAAGGAACTCTGGGGATCGCAACCGAGGCGACGGTTCGACTCGTGCCGATTCCCGAAACCGTGTCCACCCTGCTGGCCAGTTTTTCAGATCTGCGAGCCGCCTGTCAGGCCGTCTCCGACATCATTGCCGAGGGCATCGTGCCCGCAGCGCTGGAACTCCTGGACGATCGAACCATCGACGCGGTCGAAGACTCGGTCTATGCAGCAGGCTACCCGCGCGACGCGCGGGCCGTACTTCTGGTTGAGCTCGACGGAGTCGGCGACACCGTCGAAACGGAGCGCACGCAGGTCGAGGGCCTGTGCAGTGCGGCCGGGGCGATCCAGGTAAGGGTCGCGCGCGACGAGGCCGAGCGGATCGCGCTCTGGCGGGGTCGCAAGGGCGCATTCGGTGCGATGGGACGACTCGCGCCCGATCTATACGTTCACGACGCCGTCGTTCCGCGCACAAAACTCCCCGAGGTCGTGGACGCGATCAACCGAGCAGCCGAGGAGAACGGCATCAAACTCGCGAATATCCTGCACGCGGGCGATGGAAATCTGCATCCGAACATCTCCTACGACAAGCGCGATCCGGCACAACTGCAGAAGATCCGCGAGATGGGCGAGCGAATTCTCCGCATCTGCGTCGAGGCGGGCGGTGTTCTGTCGGGTGAGCACGGGATTGGCGTGGAAAAGCGCGACTACATGTACATGTTGTTCAGCGAGGCCGACCTCGAGCCCATGCGCTGGGTTCACGATGCATTCGATCCCGAGGATCGCTGCAATCCGGGCAAGCTGATTCCCACCCCAAGGGCTTGTACGGAAGGAAATCTGCGACACCCAGGCTACTCCGAAGTAAGTTTCTGAGATGGATCCCTTCGAGGCGATCGTCGGGCCGGACAATATTGCGGGGCCCGGCGTAGAAGATCTGGATGGAGTGTCGGTGGAGAGCGTGGTCCGGCCCGCGAACGCCGAGCAGGTTGCCGCTTGCCTCGTGGTGGCTCGCGAGGGCAAACGACTGCTGGTATGCGGTGCGCGAACCAAGTTGCGCTGGGGAAACCTCGTCGATTCCGATCGCGTCACCTTGCTGGATCTGTCGCGCTTGTCCGATCACCTCGATCTGCAACCCGACGAGGGCATCGTCAGCGCGGCCGCCGGAATCTCGCTCGGTGAACTCGCGCGTCGCTCTGCGGAAGTCGGGAAACGCACCCTGTTGCTCGGACACGCCGAGCGGGCGACGATCGGCGGGACGATCGCCGCCGATCCCATCGGTCTTCGTTTCTCGTTGGATCGGCGCCTGCGTCACGAGATCCTCGGTCTGGAGGTCGCCCTCAGCAACGGGGAGGTCACACGATCCGGCGGAAAGGTCGTCAAGAACGTGACGGGCTTCGATCTGGTGCGACTGTACTGCGGCTCGCTCGGTACGCTCGGAGTGATCACAGAGGCGACGATGCGATTGCGGGCCGTGCCCGAAGCGCGTCGTCTCCTGGTGAGCGAATACCCCGACTCGAGCCAGGCGGTGAGGGCGGGTGCCCGGATTGCCGGTGACACCGTCGAACCGCAAGCCCTGGTCGTGCGTCAGGATGGGGAGCGAGTCCGTCTGCTGTGTCTGCTCGAAGGAAGCGCGAGGGGCGTCGAGCGGTGTGCGGACAGTCTTCCGGGTGAACCCGTCGGGATTCAGGCCTGGGACGAATTGGAGCAATCCTTTGCCGCCCGGCAGACACCGCCGGGCAGCGTGCGTGTTCGCCTGGCGGGTCGTCTGAGCGATGCCGTGCAGATCGTCGCTGCGGTCTCGGATCTGGGCGGTGCCGGAGCACTCGATATTGCGCTGCCCGTCTGTGGTGTCGCGTTCGCAGTACTCGAAGAAGCTGCGCTTGTAGCGCTCTGGCAGCGCGCGGCGGAATCGGGCTGGTCGTTGTTCATCGAGAGCGCGAGCGCCGAAACCAAAGCGCAATTCGATGTCTTCGGGCCGAACACCGAAAACCTGCCGCTAATGCACGCAATCAAGTCGCGTTTCGATCCGGGCTCCATTCTGGCTCCCGGGCGCTTTGCCGGGAGACTATGAGCGTGACGTCGCCAGCCGATTCGGCGAGCCTGATCGACTACGAGGCGACGCTCGATTGCGTGCACTGTGGCCTCTGTTTGCCGGTCTGTCCCACCTACCAGGAGACGGGTCGCGAGACGAGTTCACCGCGCGGGCGGATCTTTCTGATGCGAGGCGTCGCCGAGCAACGCATTCCACTGGACGAAACCGTGGTCGATGAGATGTCGTTGTGTCTGGGCTGTCGGGCTTGTGAGTCTGCGTGTCCGGCGGGTGTTCGCTACGGCCACCTGATCGAAAGGATGCGCGCCGAGATCGATCGACGGGCCGGCCGGGGAAGAGTCGCACGGTTTGCCGAGCGAGTGATCCTGCGTCGCATGGTGGGTGCACCAGCGGCTCTTCGGAGCATGATCTCCGTACTGCGTCTGTATCAGAACACGGGACTGCAACGGCTGGTGCGCGCGGCGCGCGTGTTGAAGGCGATGCCGACGTTACGCCACGCGGAGTCTTCACTTCCGCCTCTGACCGAGCCACACCGCCCTCCCGTGATCGTCCCCGCGGCGGGGAGACGTCGCGGACGCGTGGCCTTTTTCGCAGGATGCGTCATGCCGGAACTCTTCGCGAGTGCCAACCAGGCGACGATCGATGTGTTGACGCACAATGGTTTCGAGGTCGAGATTCCCCCCGGGCAGCGCTGTTGCGGTGCACTGCACCAGCACGCTGGGGATCTGCTGGCAGCCGATCGGCTCCACGAGAAGAACCGAAGCGCCTTTCACCTGGAGGCCGTGGACGCGGTGATCGTCAACTCCGCGGGTTGTGGCGCGTCGCTCAAGGATCGCGCCGATCGGTTTTCCCGGAAGGTCCGGGACATAACGGAGTTTCTGGTCGAAGTCGGTTTCGAGACTCCGGCGGCGTTGAGCCCACTGCGGGTGGCCTATGACGATCCCTGTCATCTCCTGCACGGCCAGGGTATTGCCACGGCGCCCCGACAGATCATGCGCGAAATTCCGGGTCTGGACCTCGTGGATCTTCCCGGAGGTCGCGACTGCTGCGGCGCGGCGGGTACCTATCTGCTCACGCATCCGGAGATGGCGACGAGTCTGCTTGCCCGCAAGCTGCAGGCGATTCGCGACACGGCCCCACAGGTCGTGACCACCGGAAACCCTGGATGTCTGCTGCAGATTGCATCCGGAGTGCGAGAGGCTGGGTTGGATGTCGAAGTCGTGCACCCGGTCGAGCTTCTCGCACGCGCCTACGCCGCCCAGAACTCCGCCTAGCTCTACATCCCTCACGAGCACGAGCACGAGCACGAGCACGAGTCGGGGTCTATTCGAAAAGGAATTCGTCGGAAGACGGTTTCGGCAGGCGCAGCTGAGGAACGGGAGAAAATCCCATAGTTTCGAGATCGCTTCGGATCATCAATTCGACGGGCAAGAGAGACTCGCGCGTGCGGACGTACCCGTGCTTTTCTTGTGTGCTCAAGAACTCTGCGCTCGAGTACGCGGTGGAGCGCGTATCCGCCTGGTCGAGCAGACCGAGCCGGGCGCGTTCGAAGAACAGATCGCGTGCCGGATCCGGCGACGGTGAGTTGCGTCGATCGGCGGAAAGCTGGTGGTAGCTCAAGACCTCTAGCCTCGAGATGAAACGCGCAAAGTCCTCTGCGGGTACCGGGCGGACGACTGCTTCGCGGCCTTCCAGAGAGACGCGCACAAAAGTCCGGCCGATCAGGGTTACGCCGTCTTCTGCCAGTTCTCCATTTGCTTCGTCCTCGTCGAGAAGTTCGGATCGCAGGCCGAGCGCGCCATAACCACTCAGTTCAGGGTGTTCTCGCAGGAAAGCCCGCGAGATGCGAATGCCCTGGGGCGTGGCGCCGGTGCGCAGTGCGCGCAGGTTCTCGGCGGCCTGGCGTGCCGCTGGCGTGGTCGGGTGTTCGGTCATGATCGACCGATAGATCATCGCTCGCATATCATTGCGGGCCTCGAACGCCGCTGCCTCGAGCATCTTCTCTCCGAGCTTCTCGCTGTATTCCTCGATGCTCGACTCATCGGCATCGTCTCGCGCCCTGTGGTGTTCCAGTGCGAGTGAGAAGCGATCCCGGTCTCGGTAGCGTTCTTCCAGGTCGTGATGAACTTCCTGTGCGTGAATTCCCTGCGGATACCGTTTGACGTAACGTTCTCCGGTCAAGATGACTACAGATCCGAAACGGCTGTGCGCCACGGGGTACTGAAGCAGGCGGATCGGAATCGAGAGAAGTGAAACGGCGATTCCCGGCAGGTCGAGCAGGTACTCGATCGGCCGGTACAAGTCGCGGTCCGTGGCGCCATCGGCGTGTCGGCCAAGTAGTATCCAGCTCGCTTGTCGTCGTCGATCCGCAGCGATTGCCGAACGATAGCGGCCGTAGGCGTTGCGCCAGCCATCCAGCAAGATGGCATCCGCGTGTCTCGCCATGGGGCCTTCTTCGAGAGCGCGGATCCGCGACAGTTCCGCGAAGAACTCATCTTCTTCTCCGCGTGCGAGCATCCCGAAGCTGGCCAGAAAGGCGCGTTCACCCGGTGGTGCCTCATTCGCGTCGCTGGCGTCCTCGCTGATGCGGGCCAGTGGTCCCACGAGTGCGACGATCGCGAGATTTCGCTCATCCGCGTTCTCGCGCAGTCGTGGTTCGATATCTGCATCCAGGGTCGCGCGAACGTGTCCGGCGTAGCGTTCTTCGACAGCTTCGGCTCGTTCCTTCAACTCCTTGGCAGCTTCGCTTTCGCTATCGATGTCGATGGCGCGTTGCGCGTAGAGTTCCGCCGCGCGAGCGTGTCCAGCCTGTAGCAAGGTCTCAGCCTTTTCCAGGGCGTCATCGTGCAGTACTTCATCTCGGGTTGCACTCAGTCGCGCGATCTCATCTAGTACTCGTTCCGAGTTCGGCGCGTCTGGGTGGCGTTTCCGATACTCTTCGAATGCGTGCAGCGCCTGGCGTTCGCGCGGGCTCATTTTCGGCAGGCTGTGGAAGGTGAGGGCCGAACTCAATACCGTTTGGATCAGGAGCAGCGGGTTCACCGAACCGACGATTACGAGTCGCGATAGCGCTTCGGCGACCCGGTTGAACATGACACCTGCTCGGAACTCGGTGTCTTCTTCGAGTCGCATATCGGCAAAACGCACCGATTGGAGTTTGGTCGTGTTCTCGAGACGGAGACGGAGTCCCGGATCGAGGTCGTCGCGCTCTAGTAGCTTGCGCGCGTGTTCCGCATAGCCGGTTGGACCGGACATCGCGTAGATCATGTCTTCGCAATTATCGATGAGTCCTGACTTTGTGCGGCCATCCGCAACGCGCGAGGATTCATCGGCGCGCAGAATCTGGAGCATTGCGACCGCTGAGTCGGGTCGATCGGCCAGCACAAGGCGAGCCATCTCGCCCGCTGCACGCTCTGTTTCGTCCGGCAAGGGAGCGCGAGGTGCGCGAGCGACTTCGAGCGGATCGGCCTCCGCCGGGCTCAATGGACGTACCGTTCCGCAGCCGGTCAGCAGCGCCACCAGTGCCGCGGTCGCCAGGGCTACAGGCCGACTAACGAGGCAGCTTCTCACTATAGACACCCAACGTGAAACTCAGGAACGCTTCGAGCTTGTGCGATGCTTCGATTTTTTCAATGGCGCCATCTTGTCGCGACACGATTCCATACAGACGCTGGGCGCCGATTGCATATTCTTCAAAAGTGGCTGCGTCGAATTTCAAGGAAGGAGGTGGGTAGCGTAGTGCGTAGCGACGGGACAGGTCCTGATAGTGATCGGCCAGACGAAGCAGATGTCGATTGTAGAGCTTGCTCTCCGAGTGGTTGCGCACCAGGGTTTGCAGTAGTTCGAGCGCCGTTCTGTCGAAGACGGGATCGGATTGACTGCGTAAGGCGAAGTGGGTCGCTCGTTCGACTTCGGCCCGCTCGATCTCCTCATCAGCGACGAACGAATAGTGGGTCCCGGCGACCTCTTTGCGAAGCGCGAGGAGAGCTTCGATCCGATCCGCGTAGATCGATAGCGCGGATTCAGCTGTACTACCGGTTTCTGGCCGAGTGGCCGCCGCCTGCGCCAGTCGACTACAGATAGAGGCATCTCGCCGACTGGTCTCCGCCAGAGGTGAGTCCATCTTGCCGACCCGCTGATAGTGTGCGATCGCCAATTCGTACTCGGTGATGCGCTCGAGGGCACGGCCTTTTGCGAACAGGATCACGTCGTTCATATGGCCCGAGCGGAACTTCTCTTCGTACACATGTTCGAGACTCTCGAGTCGGGTGAACGATGCCCTGTACACGTTCTTGCCCGAGAAATCCCTGCCCGGGGGGAAGCGATAGGTGTCCTCGTCAGTGTGAAGACGCAACACGGTCACCACTTCGAGTACGCTTTGAGTAGCGGAGTAGCGCTCTTCCGGTGTTTTCGACGAGGCGCATGCGCCGAGCGTGATGACCAGGATCGGAATGAGCGACCGGCGCGTCTTCTGTGCCGCCGACCGACGGGAGATCACCGAGAGGCTCGTCGGGTCGCCAGCAGGTTGAGCATCTTCTCGGTCGCAACTACCGCGGCCACGAGCTGATCGGAATCTACACCCATCGTCGTGAAAGCTTGAGCGCGCGCGTTCGTCTGCCAGGTGATGAGCGTTTCGACGAGCGCACCAGACTTGCCGCCCGCCGGGATCCGGACCTTGTAGTCGACGAGCTGCGGCAACTTGATCTCGAAGGGGCGCATCGCTTTGGTCAGAGCCTTGATGAACGCATCAAAGCCGCCGTCGCCACTGGAGTTCCCCTTCGTGCACCGGCCGCGGTAGCTGACCGAGATTTCGGCGTTCGGAAGCCCGTCGCTACTCGAGGAGAAGTGATAGCTCTCGATCGAGTAACGCTGCTCCTGAGGTGTCTTCAGGACATCGGCGATGATCAGGGGCAGGTCTTCGGGCGTCACCGTGTGTTTCTTGTCGCCCAGTTCGACAATCCGCTGCAGAACGCGCGCCCGGTTCTCTTTTTGCAGCTTGATGCCCAGGGTTTTCAGGTTCTGGTCGAGCGACGCCTTGCCGGCCATCTTGCCCAGCGCATAGCGGCGCTTCCGGCCAAAACGCTTGGGCAGAAGCTTATTCGCGTAGAGGTCGGCCTTCGAGTCGCCGTCGGCGTGAATTCCTCCGGTCTGTGTGAAGACGTCGCGGCCGACGACCGGCGCGTTTTCTGCGATTGGCTTGCCCGAGAACGTCGCGACCATCTCGCTCACCGAGGTGAGCCTGCTCTCGTTCACGCGCGTCTGGTACCGGGTCAGATCGTTGACGGCTGCAGTGACCTCCGCCAGGCGCGTATTGCCGGCGCGCTCGCCCATGCCGTTGACGCTGGTATGTATGCCGCGCGCGCCGGCTTCGATCGCAGCCAGGCAATTCGCGGTGGCCAGTCCGTAGTCGTGGTGACCGTGGAATTCGAAGTGCAGCTCCGGCCAGGTGCGCGTCATCAAGTCGACGAAACGACCGGTATCATCGGGCGCCAGGATACCGAGGGTGTCCGGCAGATAAATGCGCTTCACGCCCAGGGTCGACAGATTCGAGACGTGCCCGAAGACGTAGTCGAAGCTGTCTTGCACACCCGATGACCAGTCCTCGAGGTATACGTTTACCAGGAGTTTGCGGCGCTTTGCATAGCGAATGGTCTCGGCAATGTTCTTGAAGTGCTTCTCGGGCGTGGTACGCAGTTGCTTCTCGCAGTGTTCACGCGAACCTTTGGTCAGAAGATTGATCGCACCCCCGCCGTTGGCGACGATCCAGTCGACCGAAATCTGTCCGTCGACCAGGCCCATGATCTCGACGCGGTTCTTCATACGCGATTTTGCGGCCCAGCTCGTGATGCGCCGGATGGCCGCAGCCTCGCCCTCGGAGATGCGCGCCTGACCGATCTCGATGCGGTCGATTTCTACCTCCGAGAGCAGTAGCCGCGCGAGCTGGTACTTCTCGGACGGGGTGTACGCGACGTTCGGGGTTTGCTCCCCATCGCGCAGTGTCGTGTCCATGATCTCGATCGCGTTCTTTACGGCTATTCTGGGCATTGCGCCCAGAATAGCGGGGAACGACGTTCACTGCTCCGGGCTGTGGCTCGCTAATCCGAGTCCTTGCCCGAGCGCCGCTTCAGGCGCTGTTTGCGGATATCCCGGCGGATTCGCTCGCGCTTCGGAATCTGCTTGCGGATCTCCCGGCGCTCTTCGGGCGAGAGATTCTTCCAGCCTTTGCGCAGCTTCTCGCGTTGTTTGGGAGACAGATCCTTCCAGTGACGGAAGCGCTTCTTCAGCTTGTCTCGCTGCTCGGGAGACAGATCCTTCCAACGCCGGAATTGCCCGCGGAGCTGCTTGCGCTCTTCGGGTGACAGGTCCTTCCAGCGCTGGCGATTCTCGCGAATGTGCTGACGCTGCTCCGGCGGGAGGCTCTTGAAGCGATCCATCCTCCGACGCACCTCGGCGCGCTGCTTCGGGGTCATCTGTTCAAAGCGTTGTCGGCGTTCGCGCAGTTCCTGGCGTTCGCTTTCCGACATCGCATTCCAGCGCTCGCGCCGGGTATCGCGTTCCGGCTCCTGTGCCAGGGCCGGTGTCGTGAGCGCGCCCAGCATCCCGATGAGCAGCGCGCCCAGAAGCAGTTGGCGTCGACTCATGGCTCGTCCCTGATCACCGGAATCGGCAGGTTCTCCCGCGGATCCCAGTCTTCCAGTAGATCCAGTTCCAGGAGCAGATCGAGATCCTCGAGAAGGCGCAGATCCTCCTCGGATGGCTCCTGAATTGTCGGCGGCGCGTTCGGATCCGTCCCCGACCCGGCCAGAGCCGGGCAGGCGAAGAGGCACAGAGCCGCAAAAATCGCTGTTTTCAGATCTCCTGGCCATCCCACGCCTCGAGAATCTCCATTACTTCGAGCAACTCGATGTCCGCGTCCGCGAGCAGTTCGAACTGTTCTGCGTCCGCGACGAGTGCGAAATCGGGATCCAGTTCCGGACCCGGCGATCGCAGGGCGAGCATGACCGCACCGGCTGCGACCGCCGCCGTCGTCAGGCCGACGAGCCAGCCGCGCCAGCCCGCACGAGCCCAGAAGCCCTGTTCTCGCCGCTGTTCTGCGGCCTGGTCTTCGCGCGCGATCCGGGCCCAGAAGCGCGTTTCGAAGCCGGGACTCGGGTCGACTGTGGGCAGGCTCGCGAGCGCCGCGCCCAGGGAGCGCTGCTGATCAATGGTCTCGCCGCAGCTCTGGCAGTTGCTCAGGTGCGACTGGAAATCCGCGCGTTCCTGTTCGCGCAACTCCTCGTCGAGGAATGCGACCAGATTCTCGCTGTACCGGCAGGCGTTCACCGTCCCGCCTCCTTCATCTGACTGACCAGTTTCTCTCTTGCGCGGTGCAGGAGGCTCTTCACACTCGAGACGCTCGCTCCGAGCACCGTTCCGATTTCCTCGTAGCCCAGTCCCTGCACAGTGCGCAGCATGAGCGCCGAGCGCTGGCGTTCCGGGAGTTCGCCGATCGCGGCTTCCAACGCCTCGGTCATGCGCCGGGCCTCCAGTTGCTCGCTCGCGTCGGGATTCCGGTCGGCCGTCGTCTCGCTGTGCGCATCCTCCAGCGGCCGCTCGCGCTTGCGGTAGGCGCGAGCCAAGTCATTCAAAGCCAGGTTGTGCGCGATGCCAAACAGCCAGGTCGAGAATTTCGCCCTCGGTTCGTAGCGCTCTGCTGCCTGGTACACCCGCACGAAAACGTCCTGTGTAAGCTCCTCTGCGCGACCCCGGTCTTTCACCATCCGCAGCAGAAACGCCATCAGACGCGGCGTGTAACTGCGAAACAGCTGCTCGAAGGCCTGCCGGTCTCCCGCCTGGAAAGCCAGCATGAGTCGCGAGTCTTCATCCATCATTGATCGCGCCCACTCGCGTCTCCGCAGTGAGAAACCGCCGTTCGCTTCGAAAGTTGCGTTCGGAGCAAGAAATAGCTCAGCCGGGGCCCCGAGTGAGTACCCGGCTGGCGGGCCGTGCGCAATTCAGACGCAAGTATCCCGTCGAGGGCCGCGAGAAGGCGCGAGTCTGGCCTCGCAGCAGAGCAGGTCCGAGGAAAGTGGACGGGTTAGGTGGTCAGCGCGGGCTGGATGTAGCGCATCCAGGTCATGATCAGCAGAAAGATCGTCGCTCCGCCCAGGAAAGTCATCGTCAGGGCCATCATGCTCCAGCAGATCGCGGCGCCCATCTGGTCCTTGACGCCCTGGGGAAGGATCTTCTCGATGATGATTGATCCGACGATCATTCCGAGCATGACCATGAAGATCCAACCCATGCGTATTCTCCTCGTCCGGACTCGGAGCGCGCAAATCGCGCCCCCGAACCGGTCTGAAAAGCCAGTAGAACACAGCTGGCCCTTCGGGTCAAAACCCTGTTGCCGCGGGGTTCTAGCGGGCCTCGACCTCGCTGAGGAAGGTCTGGACCTCGCGCATCCAGGCCTCGGGCTGATCCAGATTCACCACGTGCCCGGCGTCGGGCAGGACCACGCGCCGGGCGTTCTGCAGCTTGGCCGTCATGACCTCGGCCGCCCTCTGGAAATTCGGGTCTTCCGAGCCGACCAGGACCAATGTGGGGTGAGAAAGCTCCGCCAGGCGATCGACCAGGTTGGGTACCGGACCCGCTACCCCGCGCGCGAAACGGGTCAGCCCCGCGACGCTCGAGCGCAGGATGCCTTCGCGGGCCTGCACGCCCAGGGGTGATTCAGGCTGAAGTCCCAGCAATTCGGCGCTGGCGCGCCGGCCCTGCAGGTACTGCTCCATGCCCACGTCTTCCATCTTCCGCGCGGCGCGCTCGAGCATGTCGTTCCACTGGGCCAGCGCTTCGGGCTTCTTGAAGCCGGGTCCGGTGTTGAAAAGCAGCAGCCCGCGAACCCGTTCGGGGTAGGCCAGGGCGTAGCTCAATCCGATGATCCCCCCGACGGAGAGCCCGCCGATGAATGCGGGAGTGTCGCCGGCGGCCGCCTTGTGCACTTCGGCCAGATCTTCGACCACCTGCGCGAGCGAGTAGCGCTCGGGCTCGTCGGGTGCTTCGGACAGCCCGTGGCCGCGATAGTCCCAGCTGATCGGGCGGCAGAATGCGCCCAGAGCCTCTTCCTGGCCGATCCAGTGCATATGGCTCGAAAAGGAGGCGTGGCACAGGATCAGTGGCGGCGCTTCTCCCGCTGCGCGATAGAAGATCTTCGCTCCGTCACTCGCTTCGATGGTCGCCAAATCAATCCTCTTCGAGTCGGGCGCGCAGGCTCTTGGTCATCTGGTCGAGCTGCTCGCGCATGGGTGCTTTGATGGTGAACTCCGGAACCAGCGCGCGGGTCGAACCCTCCATGGTCAACTGCACGAGGGCGAGCTTTGGGCCACTCTCGACCACGCGGATGCCACCCTCGAGGGAGCGCCAGATGTTGCCATCACAGATCTTCTCGAACGAGATCGAGTGATCCGGCTGGCGGCGGAAGAGGAAGCGGATGTCGCGTGAGACTCCCATCTCAGAGAATCTCGTAAGTGTCTCGCGGGTATCGCCCTCGGTGGAGACGATCTCCGTGTCCGGAAACAGCGCCGCGATCGTATCGTCGGCGTCCAGCACGTCGAAGGTTTCCTGCGCTGAGCGCCGCACGATGAATTCCTTCTCGAATTTCACAATCGCTCCTCCTCTGCCACAACCCACCAGTCTAGCCCGCATTCTAGACCGGAGGCTGCCGGGATTGAGACTGGGGGCGCGGGGAGATAGCCTGTGGATGTGGCTTCAGATGCGGACCCGACGGAGCCGGGTGTCTTTTCGGAAGTGGGACCCTGGAGGATTGACCTCGCCCGGATTTCGTGGCGCGCGGGAATCGATGAGTTGCGGGCCAAGACACGCGCCGAGGTACCGGTGCGCATCCGCCGTCGGGGTCTTCCGCCGGTAGGCCGCTTCGCGACGGCGTTCTGGCACATGCTCGTGGCCGTGGGGGGCTGGCTGGTGTTCGAGCGACGCAAGTCCCCGGAGGTGTCTCGGGCCGGCTTGTCGAGGCGACTGCGCAGCGCGTTCGAGCAGCTCGGGTCGGCCTATATCAAGCTGGGTCAGATCGTCTCCTCGGGTCGCGGCATGTTCCCCGACGAGCTGGTCGAGGAGTTCAAGCGCTGCCGCGATCAGGTACCGCCGCAGGACTTTGCGACGGTGCGCTCCATCGTCGAGGAAGACCTGGGCCGTCCGCTCGAAGAGGTCTTCGAGCGCTTCGATCGCGAGAGTCTGGCTGCGGCTTCGATCGCGCAGGTGCATTCGGCCCGGCTGCTCAGCGGCGAGGAAGTTGTCGTGAAGGTCCAGCGCCGCGAAGTCGCCAGGCTCGTGCGCCGCGACATCGAAGCGATGGCCTGGATGGCGCCGTTCCTGGTCGGGCGCATTCCCGTTGCCGCACTCGCCAATCCGCCCGCGCTGGTCGAACTCTTTGCCGAGACGATCCTGGAAGAACTCGACTTTCGGCTCGAAGCCCAGAACATGCTCGACATTGCACGCCTGTTGCTCGATGCCGGCCAGAAGATCATCGTCGTCCCGCGACCGCATCCCGATCTGGTCACGCGTCGCGTGCTCGTGATGGAGCGCCTCTCCGGTCTGGACTACGACGACGCACAGGGAATTCGCGCTGCGGGTATCGATACCAAGGCGCTGATCCGATCGCTGCTGGTTTCCTTCCTGGAAGGCGCGATGATCTACGGTGTGTTCCACGGAGATCTTCACGGCGGGAATCTGCTCGTGATGCCCGACGGGCGGGTTGCCCTGTTCGACTACGGAATCACCGCTCGCATGGATCACAAGCAGAGGCTCGGTTTCCTGCGCATGATGATGACCGGCGCCGCCAACGACGTGCGGGGCCAGCTCGAGGCGTTCGTCGACCTCGGGGCCCTTCCTGCGGACGCCGATCTCGATGGCTTGATGCGTCTGCTCAAGGTGGATCGCCCGGTTCGGGACCCCACGAAGATGTCGAGCAGCCAGCTGGCCAGCGAGTTGCGCGAAATTCTGGGAGGGCTGCTCGCGAACGGAGCCAAGTTGCCCAAACACTTGATGCTGTATGTGAAGAACATGCTCTTCATCGACGGGGCGATCGCGGAACTGGCGCCCGACCTCGACATGTTTGCAGAGATGATCCATGTGTACGGCTACTTCGCCGCGAACCATTCCGAACAGATCCTGTCCGAAATCGGCTTCGATCCCAGTCGACAGACTTTCGACCTGAGTGGAGTGCGCAGGGGTCTGGGAATCGAGGGAGAAGTCGAGTCCCTGAGCCACGCGGAAGTACGCCAGCGCCGTGAAATCCTGCGCGAGCGCTTCGAGGAAGGGCTTTGAGCGGAATCGGTCGGCGCGGGCCAGCGCTTCCCGCGCCGCGGGCGGTTCAGTAGATCTCGATCCAATGGGGCGGCAGGTAGCTGACCTCGTTTCCCTTTGCGGCCCAGAACCATGTCAGGGCCTCGGGTAGCTCCACTGGCACCAGGGAACGCATCAACCAGCTCTGTAGCTCGCTGCTCAGGAGTTGACGCAATTGGGTGAGAGGTCCGCGTGGACCCGGCAGGACGACGCGAGTCGGGTCGACGCCGTCGGGAATTCCCGCCTCGACGCGTGCGCGCTCTACCGCGTCGGAAAGTCCTCCCACCCCGTCGACCAGGTTGAGTGCAAGGGCTGTCTCACCGAGCCAGACGTGACCGCGCCCGACGCGATCGACGGCCTCGGTCTCCAGGTCGCGACCTTCGGAAACGCGCCCGATGAAGTCCTGGTATATCGATTGCACGATATCGTCGGTTCGCTGTTGCTGCCCCGCGCTCATGCGCTGATCGCTGGAGGCAATGGATGAGTGCTGGCCACGCTTCATCACTTCGCTCCGGATGCCCAGTTTCTCGTACAGTCCTTCAGCGGCCGGGCGCATCAGGAACACACCGATTGAGCCAGTGAGCGTCGCCGGTTCGGCGAAGATCGCGTCGGCACTGCTGGCGATGTAGTAGCCGCCAGATGCCGCGGCATCTCCCATGGATACGATCACGGGCTTCTTCTCGCGGGCCCGCATCACCACGCGCCAGAGTTGTTCCGAGGCGAGCGCGGATCCGCCACCCGAGTTGACCCGCAAGACGATGGCTCGAATCGAGTCGTCATCGGCTGCCGACTCGATTGCATCACCAATCTCGTCCGCCGAAAAGGATCGTCGCCAGCTCGGCCCGGCCGATTGCACGATGGGTCCGTTGCCGAAGATCAATGCGATGCTAGGTCCGTCACGCAGGCCGAGTTCGTTGGGCCCCACCCTCTGGTAGGTACCCGCATCGATTTCCTCGGCATCTCCCAGGCCGGCCAGTTCCAGTATGTTGTCTCGGTCAGCCAGTCCGTCGGCGAGCCCTGCTTCCGCATACTCCTGTGCCGTTGCTGGAGCGGCCTCGATCAACTCGCGAACGCGCTCACGTGACAGGCCACGGCCTTCTGCAATGCCTTCGACGATCTGCGAGAAGATCCCGTCGAGTAGTTCGTTCATCATTTTGCGCGCAGGCGCGCTCATCTCGCGTGCGCTGAAGGTCTCGACTGCGGACTTGAATTCGCCGACTCGCGCGTACTGCCACTCGACTCCGATTTTCTCAAAAAAACCGGCCATGTACAGGTACTGCCCGGCGATGCCCGCCAGCGGACCCAGGAATCCCGGAACCACATAGACCTTATTGGCCACCGAGGCGAAGTACAGTTCGCGGGTCGCGTTCAGGCTCGCCATGTCGAGCAGGACCGTCACGGTCTTGCCGGCATCGCGCACTTTGGCCAGGGCGTCGCGCAGTTCCTGGACACGGGCGTACCCTACCGAGAGCGTGCGTACGTGGACGAGCACTCCCTCGATGCGATCGTCGACGGCGGCCATGTCGAGCAAGAGCAGGATTGTCGGGAGTGCCGGACCGCTCGCGGAGAACTGCGCCAGTGCGTCCGTCGGTGGCGATTCTTCGAGTGAGCCCGCCAGTTCGAGCACGAGGACCGCATCTTCTGGGACCTTCGGACCCGCGGACCAGAGAGCGTAAGCGATTCCGAATACGACACCTGCGACCAGAAGCCCTGCAATCAAACGACGCATGCGAACCCTTTCGGAGACTGACGCCAGCATGCCTTGTGTCTGGCTCGATGCTCCATACTCTGTCTTCGACTGTTTGCCTTGGATCGTCCGAAAGCGCTTCAATCGAAACGCCGACAGCGTAGGGAAGATGAGAGAAGTCTACATATCCTCTGTCGGACTGACCAAGGTCGACCTGACGGGGAAGATCTTCGGGAACGTCTTCGATCTGTTCCAGGATGCCTATCGGCGGGCTTCCGAGGGATCCTCTATCCGCGAATTCGACGCGATCCAGGTCGGCATCATGGACTCGGAAGAGTTCGAGAACCGCGCGAACATCGCCGCCAAGATTGCCGACCGGCTCGGCATGGTTGGCGTGCCGACCGTGCGCTCAGAAACGGCCTCGTCTACCGGATCGGCCGCGTTTCACGAGGCTTGCTACAAGATCCGTTCCGGCGCCGCCGACAACGTGCTGGTGATCGCGGGCGAGCGTATGAAGACGGTCACGACCAAAGAAGCGACCGAGATCATGTCGAAGACGGTCGATCCCGTGGAGCGTCGCTTCGGCTTTACCATGCCCGCACTGATCGCACTGGTCACCCAGGCGTTCTTCGCTCAGCGAGGCGTGAGTGGAGACGGGGTGTCCGACGTGTTGTCGCGACTCATGCATCGCGCGCACGCTCTGGGTGCAGACAATCCACTTTCGGCCTTTGCCGATCGCCCCGAAGCCCTCGAGAACTACTTCGATATGGAGCGCAACCTGCACGTTGCCACTCCATTGCGACGCAAGGACTGCTCTCCGATCTGCGATGGGGCGGCTGCCGTGATCTTGACGGCAGAACCTCAGGAGGTGCGAGTCGCGGGACTCGGCGCCGCTACGGATACTTCATCCCTGCTCGATCGAGTCGATCTGCACCGACTCGCCGCGACGGAACGCGCCGCTCAGTTCGCCTATCGCGAAGCTGGAATACGAGATATTCGCTCGGTCGAGGGACTCGTGGCCGAAGTGCACGACGCGTTCAACAGCCTATTGGCGGTCGACCTGGTCGACCTGGGCCTGGCCGAGCCCGACGAGGTCTTCGACGCCCTGATCGGACCCGGACGCGGGGACGCTCCGGCCCTCGATCCCTATGAGAATCTGCTCACCGGACCTCGCGGGCGCCTGCCGGTAAACATGTCGGGAGGATTGAAAGCCCGCGGTCATCCCGTGGGGGGGACGGGTCTATTCCAGCTAGGCGAGCTCTTTCTGCAACTCACCGGCGGATTTGCGAATCCACGAGCGCAGGTCGCAAACGCGCGAGTGGGTCTGGCCCATTCGATCGGCGGTCCGGGCAATAACATCTACGTGACCCTGATCGAGCGCAGCGACAACGAACGCGAACGAGCAACCGACATCCCGAAACCGGAGCGCCGCATTCACCCACTGGGAGAACAGCGCCTTCCACCGGCCCGCCTGCACGGGAAACGCGCTCAGATCGAGGCGGCCACGACGATCTACGTGACGGCGACTTCAGATGGGCCGATTCACGTTGCATTGCTCTCGGTCGGTGATCGTCGGGTCTTCGCGAAGCTCGATACGCCGACAGAGCCCGGTCAGGATCCGATCACCGCTCTTGCGGGCAAGAGTGCGCGCTTCCTGGTAAAGGACGACGGCGATCACTATTTCTCGGTGGTTCCCGATCGCTGGGATCTGCCTACGTTATTCCGCTCAGTTCTGGGCCGGTTGCGCGGTGGCGCTCAACCGGCCGAGTGATTCGCGAGGCAAACCCGCGCCCGGGCTCAGCGACGGCGTGACACAAGGCGGTGCAAGGCGATCTCGCGCGCGCAGTTGAGACGCACGGGCGGACCCGATACGCCCAGTCCGCGATTTACGTACAGGAGGCAATCGCCGGTCTCGTCTTCGAATAGACCTCGGGTCCAGTAGGAGATCAGGCGCGAGATATTGTGGTGGTGAGCCGGTGGCGGGAAGCTGATCTGCCCGCCGTGCGTGTGCCCGGCCAGCGACACCGGAAATCCCAGTCGCGAAGCCTGACCGAAGAGGCTCGGGCGGTGGATCAGGAGCAAGCGCGGGATCTCGCTCGGGATCTCGTCGGCGAGTCGCTCCATTTCCGGTGCCTCGAACTCCCGTTCGGTCCAGCCTTCACCTGAATCCTCGATTCCGGCGATCACGAGTTCTGCGTCGTCTATCTCGATCCGCTCCCAACCATCGCGCAGCAGTTGGATGTTCGTGTAGCGGGCAATTCCTTCCGCGACCGCTTCAGCTCCGGTGTAGGCGTCGTGGTTTCCCAGAACCGCGAACACACCGAAAGTCGCGCGTAGATGGGCCAGCTCGCGGCAACCCTCTTCGATGAACGCCGGGTCGAAGTCAAATAGATCGCCGGTGATGACGATGATCTCGGCTTCGAGTTCGTTCACCTGCGCGACGAAGCCGGCTAGTTGGGGCGCGCGCAATTGCGGACCGATGTGTAGATCGGTGATGTGCGCGACGCGCACGCCCGAAAGCGCAGCCGGAAGATCGAGCATCGGCAGTTCGACGCGCTCGACCTCGACACGGCGCTGTCCGACGAAATACCCCCAGAGGATGGATCCAAAGCCGATCGCGATCGCTGCGCCGCCGCTGCCGACGAGTGCGGCCTGTCCCGTGGCGCCCTCGCCGAGACTCTGTGTCAGCCACGCCAAGCTGCCGACGAAGGCGAAACTGGCGAGCAGGGGCGGCCCGCTGAAGACGGCCGCCAGACTCGCGAGCAGCCACACACGACTCAGGACGAAGAAGCTATTCGTGCGTCGGGCCAGGCGCATCAGCACGAACATCGAGCCTACGTTGAGGGTGATCAGGGCGACCACGGTAGACGCCGCGGAAGAAAGCCCCAGACCGCTGCCGCGGCTCGCGAGGAGCAGCCAATGCACCAGAAGGACTTCGGATCCGACCAGCAACAGCAACATCGAGTACCGGATCAATCGCATGCGTGCATTCTACAGACCCGACTGGAACCATCGCCAGCCTTCCCAGAGCACCAGACGCAGCGCAACCAGTGTGAGAACCCCGCGATACAAGAGTACGAAGCTTGCCTCGTTCACTCGCTCCAGGATCCGACTGCCGACCCAGGTTCCACCGACGACCATTGCGGACATGCCCACGAGAGTGAGCAGATGCTCGCGGAACACGAAACCCGCCCAGCCAAAGACGACGATCTTCGCGATGTGCCCCAGGGCCTGGCACGCTGCTTTGGTTCCGACCAGGGACTGACGAATGAGTCCCAGGTTCAAGAAAAACGGCGCGATCAGTGGACCGGTAGCTCCGATGATGGGTCCGATAAACCCGACCACACCGCCCAGTGCGATGAAGCGACGCCGCGGTTCAGTCTCCTGGACCTCAGTTGGCAGGCGCAGCCAGCCGGGACGCCAGGTGGCGATCAGTACCACGATTCCGATCAGCGCCTTGCCGATCGCGGGTGGGAGTGCGAACGCGACCTGTACGCCCAGCAATCCCATGGGCAGTAGAAGAATCGAATAGCGCCAGGTCAACGACCAGGCGATGTGTTCGCGCTGGATGATCGTTCGCGTTCCGTTGGACACCAGTTGCACGACGCCGTGCAAGGCAATTGCGGCGACGGGATCGAAGAACAGGAGCATGATCGAGAGCAGAACGATACCGCCGGCCATGCCGATGATCGCCGAAAGCACCGAAGTTGCGAACGAAGCCGCGAGCAGGACGCCGAGTTGCCAGATCTCCAGTGGGGTCTTCCTTCAGGTGTGACCCGGCGGAGGGTAGCCCACGTTGGAACTCGAGAGCTTTCCCGAGCGTTGCTCAGGGCTGTAGACGGCTCACTTTCCACTCAGAGGATTCGAAGCCGTCTTGTCCCGGCCGAAGACTTCGTTTCCATTCGCCTCGATCGTGCGCACGCCCTTCTGCACCGACCCAGAGTTCAACCGTTTCGAGCCAGAGGCGATAGCCACCCCAGTGAGGCGGACGAGGGACTGGGTCGGTTTCGCCGAAACGCTGCTCTGCTCGCGCCAGACTTTCGAGCATGGCCTTGCGGCTGGCGATCGGCTCGCCCTGGTCGCTGGCCCAGGCTGCGATCTGGGAGAGTCGGGGACGGCTGGCAAAGTAGGCGTCGGATTCGGCATCGGGCAAGAAATCGAGAGGTCCTTCGATGCGGGCTTGCCGATTCAGGTCGGCCCAGAAGAAGACGGCCGATGCAAAGGGTCGTTCGAGAAACTCTCTGCTCTTGCGGCTGTTCCGATTCGTGTGGAAGACGATATGGCCACGTTCACTGTCGTATCCGCGGCACATGACCATGCGCGACGAAGAGCGGCCATCCGCATCTGCGCTCGAAACACAAAACGCCCACGGATCGAGACGCGTCCGGTCGGCGCGGGCTTCGTCGAGCCAACGCGCGAGCAACTCCAGCGGCGTTTCCGGTAGCGGGTCGATCAGCGAGGGATCGCTGGGAATGTCCTCAAACGGCATGCCGACAAGCTAGCCCGGATTTCTTACCGCGGCGCGACTGCGGCGG
>JAAELY010000397.1 GCA_024226335.1 bacterium | reverse complement strand
GGGTCTGCTTTTCATCCTGAGCGCCATTTCATGCCGCCCGACGGATCTTCACGCGAGCTGACGGGAGCGCCAGGTCCATGGCAGCGTCCCAGCGATCGCTGAGCGCCAGAGCGCGAAGATGAACGATGTGTTCCCCCGTTCGCGTCTTCCATCGCGCGCCCGGTCGTTTCATGCGCATGGCGATGAGGCTCTTGCAGGTGGCCTCCACTGCACCGCTCCCAATCGGAAGACCAGCACGCCGGGCAGAGGCGTAGTCCATCCGGTCCTGGTGGTTCGTGAAGTACGTGATCGCTTGGTGCACTGGTTCGTCGTCGCCGACTCGAACATGTTCCAGGTCCGACTCGATCAGCTCTGCAAGGATCTCGGCGTTGGCGTTGCTCCTGGTCTTCAGCCGCAGCTTCCAGCGTGCAAGCTGGGCGTCGCTGTCTTCATCGAAGAGGACCTTGGCGGCTGGCGCCAGCTTCTCGACCGCATGCCAGAAGTCGATGAGGCGCGACACGAGGATCTCCCTCTTGTCGAAGGGCGACGTCGTGAACTCTGCATCGAGCAAGTTCCACATGTCCTTCGCACCGTCGCACAAGAGCTGGACTCTCAAGTCGGGCTGCTGTCCGAGCAACTCGATGACGTCGTCGGCCATGCCGGTGCACAGTGCCACGGGGTCGCCCGCAGGCATCGTCCCGTAGCGAATCGTGTGGATCCCCTTCCCCTCGCCATCATGCAACGTCACGGTGCCGCAGTAGGCCATGCGGAACACACGACTGATGGGGCGTTTCGGGGCACCTTTCCGCGGCCTGCCGACCGGACGATCGCGCGGCTCCTCCATCGGCACCGAGACGCGATCCAGCGACACACTGATGGACCGGGCCTGCTCCGGCACTTCGAACACCTCGATCAACTGCTGCTCAATCTGTTGGTGCTGGTCGACATATCGGTGACCTACAGCGTGAGCAATGTGCTGGAAGGCCGAGTGGCTGTACGGCAGCCGTCGAAGACGCTCCCCCATGGTCGCTGCTTCGCGAGATGTTCCCTGTTGGACGAGGTAGGCGATCTCGCGCGCAGTTGCCGGAAGCCACACGCCCTCCAGGGCGCCCGCCCGTATCGCCACGGGATCCACCACTGGTGCGTTTCGCACTCCTGCAGGCCGATAGAGCGACCGCATCACCACAGTTGGTCCCGCCAATCCCATGAACTTCGTCTTGCTGCGCAGCACGCGCGTGTGAAGGACGCCGTCGATGAGCACCATCGGGAAGTCCACGGCCAGTGCACCAAGCGCGATGCCGAGTGCCGCACGCTCCACGGCGTTCATCTTGTCCGCCAGCAGCTGCTCGAAGTCGGCAATGTCCACCGACGCGCCGATTCGGCCCCTCTCAACCTGCTTCCGAAGGGTCTCGAGCATCGCCAGCAAGGCGGGAGCAACGGCGTTGACTTCTTCCGGGATCTCAAGCACGATCATTGCCACGGGACATCCTCTTGTTCGAGTTCAAGTGCGATCAGCGAGGCTCTGTCCCGTGTCCTATATGCGATCAGCGGCCTCGAATCGACCCTAATGGCCTCGGCGCGCACCCGTGTCGCCCTTCGTGCGTCACCTCAGCAGGCCGCGCTTGCGCCGCGATCTTGCAATGCTCGTCCGACACACCGACGCGCACTTGCACTCGATCCGCCTCGCGAGAAGCCACTCTTCGATGGTCAAGGCCGTTTAAGAACGCTCAGTCTCAAATCCACACCCTTGCCGCAGGAACCGGCGATTGCCCTTAATGGCGACTACGTCTTCGTTGGATCACAGCTGGAGGAAGGCCAAGCCGGAAAGGTATATGTGTTCAAACGTACGGGCGGCCTCTGGACCCTGCACCAGATACTGAGGGCGACACCGCACTTGACATTCCAGCGATTCGGCGAGGCCATCGACACAGATGGCGAGCTCCTCTTGATCGGTGCCCCCAGAGAGTCCAATGCTGGGGCCGTATTCGTGTTCGAGCTCCTTGAGAACGGGTTTTGGGATCAGCGAGAGATACTGCGCCCTGCTGACCCTGTGGTGGGCATCCGCTTGGGGTCTCACCTGCAAGCGGATCAAGTCACCTTGGCGGTCGGAGCTCCGGCGGTAAACCTAAACCGCGGAGGGCAAGTACATCTATTTGGACTGGAGCGACACATTGGGACGCAGTACGGCGCGGCCGCTCCAAACTCTACTGGGGAACCGGCAAAGCTAGCCGGTTTTGGAAACGCGCTAATCCAGCATAACTGCTTGACTTTAAAGGCGACCGATCTCCCCCCCATGCAATTCGGCTATTTCTTGATGTCAGCAGCTCAAGGCTATGTCCCGCTATTCGGAGGATCGCAAGGCAACCTACTGTTGTCTCTTCCATTTTTCCGATTCTCTAGAGACGTCCTCGTCAGCGACCTCGCAGGTGAGGCATCTTTCGCGCTGGATCTAGCGGCACTGCCGCAAGGGATCGCGCTGCAGCCGGGCGAAACATGGAACTTTCAGATGTGGTTCCGGGACACGAATCCTGGCTCCACGTCGAACACGACGAACGGTCTGGCGGTCACGTTCGCGACGGATGCCGCGCCCGCCATACAGTTCCCCGTTACCCTGCTCCAAACGACAGAGAACGCTCAGCAGTTCGATGTTGCCGTGACTCTCTCGCAGGCAGCAAGCTATGACATAGCGGTGCCATACACAACTAGTGGCACCGCCAACTATAATGTTGACTGGCGTGTCGAGGAGTTGAATCCATTCGTCGTCCCCGCTGGAGAGACGTCGTTCGAGATGACGATCGTCGTCGCTGAGGATGCAGACCTGGAGGGTGACGAAACTGCAATCGTAACCCTTGGAAATCCTGCTGGCGGCGTTCTTGGCACAGCGCCACATTTCACGCTGACGATCCTCGACGACGACTAGCACTGGCGAGCGATTCCAGAACAGATTCGAGACTTCGGCCAAGCCGGTCCAGCGTCTCTCTGGCGAGGTCAGATTGCAGACCTGGTAGTGTGCGCTCGAAGTTCGATGCGGCGCCGCCTTGCCGAGCGTAGAGCCCGGTGTCGATTTGAATCTCGAGCACGTTGCGGCTCCAGCCAAGCTCGATGCAGGCCCGCGCGTACCACTCCCGCTCCACAGAGTCCTTCACCTTCTGAACGAGGGTGCAGGAGTGGAACCAAGGCATTTGGTCAGCAAGCTGCTGCCCAATTGAGCCGTGGGGCATCTCCCGCACCAAGGTCCTCATGTACTTGAGGTTACGATGGACAGCCCCTTCATCTCGGGAAAGCTCTTGCGCAGGTCAGCTGATCGATTGGTCAAGGACCTTGGCACCCCAACCTTGCTGCTTGACCCTCCGGGGTTTCTCGGACACCGAACTTCAGTTGGTTGGTACTGGGTGAATCGTGTCGGTCAAGAGGGATGGGGTCTGGGGAAGGGCCTCCTCTTCCCCAGCGGGGAGCCGCGCGAAGC
>JAAELY010000396.1 GCA_024226335.1 bacterium | reverse complement strand
GGCGTCCAGGTCCTTCTGCGAGGCTCGCTGGAACGCCGAGCTGACCGCGCTCCTCTTCAGTCCGAGCCCGTCCGACAGGCTCGTCAGCGCAGCGTCGTAGTTGCGCGTGCTGATCCCTCGCACGAGCAGGCGCTTGACGTCATCGTCGAGGGCGTCGCGGCTGGTGAGGGCTCCCACGGTCTCCAGGGGGACTTCGCAGCCCGCGTCGCGGTCACGGACGCGGGGGCGTTCGATGTGCACGGGTTCGCCGTCCAGGAAGGCGCGCGTCTTCGTTCGCCCCCCTCGTCGCAGCGGCGACTCGCCCTTGCTCGACCAGGGCTTGCCGACGAGCTCGGTCACCTCGTCCTGGACGAGCTGCTCGGCGGTGCTCACGACGGCTCCTCGGATCGCGGACAGCAGCGCTTCGCGCACCTGGCCGCGGAAGTGCAGGACGCCCTGCAGGGGGCTCTGGGACTTGCGCTGCGAACGCTTCTACCGCGGCTGACGACGACGGCTGGAACTCGTAGACTTCTTCACGGGGCTCTTCCTTCAGTGACGGAGCGTTCGACAACTCCTGTCATACCAACGGGATGAGCCCCCGTTCAAATCTCACACGGCCGCGGACGTCCTCCCAGCACCGCGCGTAAGGTTTACCCATGCCGCTCGAACACTACCCCAACCGAAGTCCAAAGGAAGCGGGCATTCTCGTTGCGTTGCGCTCTAGTCCTCTATGTGGCCTCGGACTGCTGGCAATCCTAGCCCTGATCGCTTTCCATGCGATCGACCTAGGACGCGCGAAGATACCAACCTGGGGTTGGGACGAGAGTATGCACGCGGAACTTCCGGCCGCTCGCATGGCACTTTGCGTCCGCACAGGAGAGCTGAGCGAGGCCGTGGACACGCTACTCGGGTGCCAGCAGTACCCGTTCGTTGTCCCTGTCCTACTTGCGGCGACCCAGGCAGTCTTTGGCGTTTCCGAATCCGTCGCGCGGGCCACGACGATCGCGCTTTGGTACGTTTTCGGGCTAATCGGGTTGGCGCTGCTCGGCCTCGAGCTCGCACGCTCGACGTCTGCGTGCGGGAAACGGTCGGTGCACCTAGGCCCTGTGTTTCTGCTTCCGATCCTCGCACTTTCTTCACCGCTCGTAGGCCGCTTCGCCCCAACTCTCTTTCTCGAAGTCCCTTTCCTTACCGCATCGGTGTTCGCACTACGCGCTTGGTTGCGGCGGCGATCGGGACCGCCTCTGGCGAGGCGCGAGCTCGCGGCTGGCACGTGGGTCATGGTCGCGCTCTTTACGAAGTTCAACTACGGTCTCCTGCTTGGGGCCGCACTCGCGATTGACTGGCTCGTCGACGCCGTGGTCGCGTTGCGCGCAGGTGGGGGCGCCGCGTTCTTGCGCCGGTCGATCCCCCTAGTCATTGTTCCTGTCGGCCTGTTCACCTGGTGGTTCGTGTTCCCCCTCCCGGCCGGTCTGGAGGTTGCGCGTTCGCATCGGCAGGCGCTTGTGGGCTTCTTGGGAGGCAACCTCGAACTCGGACGTACGCCTTGGAAAATACGCCTACTCGACTGGTGTGGCGGTGTCGCGCCGAGCCCTTTCGCACTGGGGGCGATTGTTCTGGTGGCCGTGGCCGGTAGTGTGCGGCAGTACCGCTTGCCGGTGACACGCACGCTCTGGATTCTGCTATTGGTTACGGGCCTACCCGTTTGGCTGCACCCCTTCCATCTCGACCGCTTTCTGATCCCCGCTAGCCTCTCTCTCTGGTGCCTAGTGTGCGTCGGGAGCGTAATCCATCCAAAAACATGCTGGCTCCGGAGTGCATGGCTTCGGCTGGCGGCGGCGCTGGTCGGGGGAGCCTTGCTTGCTGCGCTTTCTTGGAAGTACCCGATAGAGCTCCTCGCGGGTCGACTAGGCCTGCTCGAGGACGACCCCAAGGCCCGTGCGATTCAGGTTCAGGAAATCCGCGCGCGTTGGCGACTGGGCGGTAGGGTCCAGACGTCCGGCCTGGGGCGCATAGAGGCTGAGGCGTTGTTTGACGCCATCGCTAACGAGGTCGGGCCGGACGCGCGCGTTGGCTGGCTTGGCCAATCGAGCGAGGTTGCGCCCGCTGTCTTACACCTAGCGTTATATGCACGCGGCGGAAGCCTTGAGCGCTTCCTGCGCGACGCCATGGGCCCTATGGACGTTACACCGACGCCAGGTGATCCGATCGAGCGGCTCCCCAGCGCCGTGCTCGATAGCTGGGCAAGTGCATTCGATGTGATATTGATCACTGATCCCCCTGACCTGAAGGCACGTAGCGGTCGGGCCGCTGTGCGCGCATCATGGCAAGTGCCATTCGTTGAGTTAGGATGGTTGCCGGCTGGCATTGGGAAGGTCACCATCGCGGGCAGGGAAATCTCGCTATATGCATGCCGGAAAGAGTGAGAGGGTGTGGATTTGAGACTGAGCATTCTTAAACGAGCAGCGGACGAGACGTCCGTAGCTGTGGAACCGGACCGCGGAGGACCGTGGCACGCAGGGTCGATCGGACGTGGCTGATCGCATATAGAAGCACGGGACAGAGCCTCGATATTCGCGCGCTGAAACCCGAACAGAGGATGTCCCGTGGCAACGATCGTGCTTGAGATTCCGAAAGAACTCAACGCCGTTGCTCCCGCGTTGCTGGAGGTGATCGAGACCGTGCAGAAGCAGGTTGAACGAGGCCGAATCGGCGCGTCGGCCGACTTTGCCGACTTCGAGCGGCTGCTCGCGGACAAGGTGAGCGCGGTTGAGCGCGCGGCACTTGGCATCGCGCTTGGTGCCCTGGACGTGGACTTCCCAAAGGTGCTCATCGACGGTGTGCTTCACGCCCAAGTGCTGCGCACTGAAACGACGTTCATGGGACTGGCGGGACCGGTATCGGTGATGCGGTCGCTGTATCGGCCTGCCGGTGAGCGGAACGCGCCCGTGGTGGACCCCGTCGCGATGCGCGCCGGCGCTCTCGAACGTGTCTGGCTTCCGGCAGCCGCGCGCGAGATGGCCTACCTCATCCAACAGGGAACATCTCGCGAGGCAGCGACCATGGGAAAGCGCCTTGGACGGTTGCCGTACAGCCACTCGGCCTTGCGGATAGGTAAAACAAGGGGCCTCACCCCACGACCCTGCCACGCCCGGTCGCTGCTGACATGACCCTCCCAGAGCACGAGGCGGACGCCGACAACGTTCGGATCAGGAGCAGGCACGGTGTCCGTGTCGCTCTGTTCCTGGCGCGTAGCAAGTTGATTCGGGAGGTTCCGAACTTGGAGGTGACGGTCTCGTCAACGGCAGATCAGGGCAGGCGAGACTGCCAGCGCGAGTCCTGTCCGATCGCGCCGAGCTAGGTAGGCTCTGTGATGACAAAGCGGAGTCCACTCCGAGCGAGCAAGCCGATGTCCGACAAGACCCAGGAGACGATCCCGGGAGGAACCAACGGCCGCCGTAATCTCCTTTGGGCGGTTGGGATCGTTCTTCTCGTTGGTGCGCTGGCGGCCGCTCTCTACGTGGGCTTGCTCTTCCACACGGGCTTGCTGGCGTTTCCACTGACGCCCCTTCCGTTCGACCGTGAACAGTGGTTGGCCGAGCAGCCCTCGTGGGAAGCCGATCACGGGAATCGAAGATACCGAATGGCACTGGAACTGATCTCTACCGGGCGGCTCCGCGGGTTGAACGCCATGGAAGTGTGCGAGCTCCTCGGTCCGAATCGATCCAGCCCCTACCGGTTCTGCTACTACCTCTGCTTCGAAGGTGGGCCCGTCATAGTCGACAACTGCTGGCTCGTACTGCGGCTTGACGACGCCGGTCGGGTCTGCGGGGAGGACATCTGGACCGACTGAACAGCGTGGCTTCGCCAACGACAGTGGTGTCTCTCTGTACGGCGCTGCCAGCAAGCTAACGACGCAGCTTCTCTGACCTCACGTGCACGTCACTCTTAGCACCCGAACCTGGACTCCAGCGGACGCTACCGCACGCCAGCGGACGCCCACGGACGAACGTCCCCCACATCCAACCCATCGCCCGATCGGCAACCGCCCACTTGCGTCGTATTTGTCGGCGAAGCCGACGCCGTCGATGTAGACGGCCACGAAGGTCCACTCGCCCAGAGGGCGGCCGTTGAGGGCGTCCAGGTCCTTCTGCGAGGCTCGCTGGAACGCCGAGCTGACCGCGCTCCTCTTCAGTCCGAGCCCGTCCGACAGGCTCGTCAGCGCAGCGTCGTAGTTGCGCGTGCTGATCCCTCGCACGAGCAGG
>JAAELY010000395.1 GCA_024226335.1 bacterium | reverse complement strand
CCAGGCCGAGCGAAAGGCTGCCCGTCGAGGTACCGCGCCTGAGAGAATTGAGCGGGGCGCCTTCATGACGCCATACGAGCTGAAGCTCGCGCCCATACCCTGTTGGCAGGACCTGCCAGCAGCCCAGGTCCGTAAACGCGTCGCACAGATCGTGGCCGAGATCGAAGCCGCCGCCGCCAAGCTCCGCGAGGAGCTCGGCACCGAGCCCATCGGCATGGACAAGATCCGCCGCCAGGATCCTCTCTCACGACCTACGAGATTCCGACCATCGCCGAAACCGCCATGCCACGCGGCAAGCAAGGACATGCGGGAACGGTTCCGTCAGGCCCTCCGCGGCTTCGTCGACATGTTCCGCGAGGCCTCCGCAAAGCTCAAGTTCGGCTACATCAGAGAAGCGATCTTCCCCAAAGGCAGCTTCCGCCCGAGTCTCGGCTTTGTCAGGACCGGCGAAGAGTTCGATCCGCTGGCCGACGCCGGCGGATCGCGAAACTTCGCGACCCTGGCTGCCGCAGCGGCAGGCTGAGGCACCTCCCCGCCTCTGGCCAGGCTGCCGCGCTGGAAAGTGCGATCGACTCTCTGAGATCCGCACTTCGCGGGGGAGGTATGCCCGGCGCTACGCATATCTGAAGAGATTGTTCCAGAACGAGCAACCGAACAGTACGGAGACTTCCGGACCCCATCTTCTGCGATTCCGCAACCCTCCCCAAGGTAGAAAAGAGCCCGAATCGGGCTCCGATGTTTCGACTTCTACCACCGCCGCTCGCGATGACCGATAGGGGTGGAACCCCTTTGAGGATCTGTTCCCAGAGACCTAATATGGAACTCAATGTTCTCGATGTTCTTGCTGATCAGAGGGCCAATCTTCTCCTCGCTGTCCCGAAGAGGTCCCTCGATTATCATTCTCAAATCTCGCCCGTCATGTACGCGCCCTCTTGGCAGATTGACTCGGCTACCCTTAGGCTTCCAGGTCCAGAGTTGCCAGATGCCGGTGTACGGCATCGCAAGGACTAACCGAAGGCCACGTAAGCGGACCTTGCGCTTCCTT